>JBLMWR010000434.1:0-4106 GCA_050257335.1 Deltaproteobacteria bacterium
CTTCGAACTGCCGAAAAAGGAGCCAGTCCCCGGCCGCTCAGCGTACCGGCTGTCGCACCAGGCTTCTCACCGTTTGCAGCAGTTTTCGATCGGCGGCGTAGCGCTTTTTGCGCCTCTCGAACGAGCCGGTGGTTTTCGTGAACACCAGGGCGTAGGGGCTGCCGCGCCGCTCCAGTTTGCATGTGACGTCGCACTTGTGCCGTGCCGCCTCCCGGGTCAAATGGTCCCGCGCATCGGCGCGTGCGGGAACGCGGCCGGTCGCGGCGTTCGGGTCGGCCAGCAGCGCGTTCAGTTGTCGGCAGAACTCGCATTGGCAAGCGATCTCGGCGGGACGCGCCCAGTCGGTCGGCGGCCGGGGCTCTCGTTCGGTCGCGGCCGACAGCTCTCGCTCCAGCGCACGCAGCCACTGTGTGATTGCTGGCGGGGCCGCGGCGTTCTGTTTGCGCAGCCAGCCGACGGTCTGCTCCAGACCCGGCACTTGCGTCTTTTCGGCCGAGAACCGCCGGGGTTGGGACCTGACGAAACGAATCACCTCGTCCAACGTCGCCATGTCGCCCGAAACGAGCAGGACGCGGACGATCTGTGGAAGCGTCCGCTCGGGGCGCGCGGGGTCATCGCCATCGAAATGTCCGGCCGGCAATGGTCGGCAAAACTGGGCCGCCGCCAGCTTTGCCAGCTTCGCAACGAGCGCGTCCTTCCCCGGATCGTCGAGCCGCGCGCACGCAAGCTGGTCGAGCCAGTTCATGTCGCAGACGCGGACTCCCTCACCATTCGCCTGGAACAGCGCAGTCAGCGCACCGGCGAACGTCTCGCAGCCGTGCTTGCGGCAGGCGGCGACGACGAATTGGGCGAGATCCAGCCCCCGATCCTTCGGCGCGGCGCTTTGCAGGAACTCGCCGATGATTTTCGGATCGGCGAGTTGGGCGAGCAGTCGTGGAAAGGCAGCCAGGCTGTCGTTTCGGCCTCGCCGCGGTTCGCCGAAATAGGATTGTGGCCAGCGGCCGATGATCGCCCGGGCCAGGCGCAGGCAGTCGCCGCGCGCTTCGTCAAGCCGCCGCCTGGCCGTGCGATTCAGCTTCGCCACCAGTCCCGCGAGCATCTCCACGGCCGATTCAACGCCGCCGCCCGCAATGACGTCGAAGTGCCGGTCGCGATGCCAGACGCAGAGCGCCGAGCGATGATACCAGCGGTCGAGCGTGTTGCCGGCATTTCCCGTGTAGCCCTCATACTCCTCGCGCGTCGGTTGCCACTCATCGATCGGCGTGCTGGCGATGATCGAGGCGCGGGAAAACCCGATCTCCGGAAAAGGCTGCCGCTTTCCCGAAACGTCGAACCAGTCGGTCCCGGCGAGGTCATCCAGGTAGATGTCGCCCAGCTCCAATCGGTCCGGCACCGCCGTCGAGTAACGCCACCTGTCGTCCCAATCGCCGCTGCAGGCGTCCTGGCAGACGTGTCGCTCGACCTGGCAAAAGTAAGCTCGGCAGCCGGCCTGCTCCGCGGCCGCGACCACCAGATCGGACATCGCCCGGTCGTTCCCTTTCAGCAGGTCGCGCGACAGCCCGCGCTGCGTGTAATGATGGTCGAGCGCGAACACCAGCGGCTCGGCTTTCTCTTTCGCCACCCAGCTTGAAATCGAATCCGCCAGCGTTTTGACCGGCCCGCCGTTCCGGATGGATGGCGAAGGCTGTTTCTTGCGGGCCGGTGCCCGGAGCACGAGATTGTAAGCCAGACACAGACGGTTGCCGTATGAGACGTGCGCAACTTCGTGCTCGCAGTCGGCGTAGAAGGCGGCGTAAGAAGGGGCGCGGCCGGCCGCTGCTTCCTTAAAATCGACGTGCTGCGAGATTCCCTGATGCCGGACAGTGAGCGACCCGCCGTCAAAATGAGTTGGCAACGCGACGATCAGGCTGCCGACCATCCGATCGTTCTTCTCGCTGTCGCGGTGTGGCTTGAAAAAACCTCCCGGCTGATAGAAGAGCAGCTTATAGAGCCGCGCCTGAAGTTGGTCGGCCGGCAGACCGAGCTGCTCCGCGACCGACGCCAGGGCTTCGCGAATCGCCTCGTCCCAGTGCGGGCTGGTCAGCGAGAATCGCGTGGGGCCCAGCTCGTAGGCGTTGCGAACCCGGGTGTCGACGAGCGTCCTTGTCCCCTGCCCGTACGGCGCCTGTTTGCAGACGCTTTTAAGCCGTTTCGCGGCCGCCGGCGTGAGCGGCAGGCCGACCGCCCCCACGCCCGCCACGTCGAGGCCCGGATCGATGGGCGGCAGCACGCCGCTGACGCAAAATTTCGCGGCGCGGATCGCCGAGGCAATTCCCTGCGATAAGCGGCGCACGAAATCCTGCTGCTTCACCTGCGGCACCCTCCGTGCAATCGACCCTGTTTTGATCCCGCCCGTCTCGCCTTGAGTTTTACATCGCGCTGCGGCGGCGGCAAGGCTCGGCACGGGTGCCTGGCGAAATTCGGCGTGCGCAAGTCCGGGACCGGAGCCCCGGCAATCGGAGTGCACGCGCCGCCTGAACTGCTAAATCGACGGCGGCCGGGGACCGCATCGCAAGTTCGCCGCCGAAATGTTCGCGACAAAAACAGACTCTGGCAGCACCAGAATCTATTGCTGAATTCGCGAACCGTTGATAGCAGGTCCGGCCGCGCCTGCCTGGTTGGGCCGGTGTTGCCCGTCTTGACCCCGCTGCAATGAGTCGCCCCGCTCTGCCTCTTGTGGGCGATTCCCTGCCCCTCTCACCGGGCATTTCGGATGTTGAACAGGAAGCTGTTCATTCCCCGCATCCAGCCGAACGGGTTGTCATCAAGACGGCTGGGCAAAGTCCAGGCGGGGTCGAACCGTTGAATCTTCAGCAGCTTGCGGATGGCCATCGACTTCGCGGCGCCGGTGCTTTCGCTGACTCCGAACCCGGCGTCGATGTCGCTCGGGTGCAGGCACGGCGTCTGGCTCTTATCGCCGAGGAAGTTGACCCAGCCGATCGTACGCACGATCGCGCAGGACCATGTGCGGGGGTTGCCGCTCGCCAGGGGCGAAGGGCGCTTGCGGGCCAGCTTCTCGGCCAGCTTGCGGCACAGCGCGGCGTACTCGTCGTTGAGATGCTCGCGACAGAACTGCTCAATCATCTCGACCACGACGCTCGCAACGGATTTCAACCGGTCGTCGGCCGGCGCCCGCGATCGCCTGGCGGCCGGCTGCAGGCGGGGGACCGGCGCCTCGCGACTGCCCGCTGCCCCGGCGGTGGCGCTGGCCGGTTCGGCCGGAATCGGGAGCGAAGTGACGATCCCGCGCCGGGCCTTCGCCTCCCTGCAGCTCTCGTTCAACGACCGGCGAATGCCCGGCCCGAAAAAAATCCGGTAGCTGTTCAAGAGGCCGTCGTAGATGATTTTGTCCTTGAATGGCAACAGCAGCGCGTCGGTCATGGCCGGCAGACTCGGGACCAGGAAGGTGACGGGCTGCGAGAGGGACGTGACCCCAAAGGCAACCGGCTCCTCGCCCGCCGAAAGAAACACCGTGTGCTTCCTCAGCGCGCGGAAGACGTAGAACCTGCCCGAGACCCGATGCCGCCACGAACCGATGATGGCCAACTCTTCACCGGACAGATCCGCGGGGTTCTGCTCGATAAACGCCTCCAGCAGATCGGGCTCCTTGAGGAAGGCCTCGCGGACCTTCAGCCGCGCTTCCGGCGGCAGCGCGGCATACGCGTCGGCCCCCAAAAAGTCGCCGGGAACCACCTTGAGGCGCTGGTTCACGAACCGCATCAGCGCCGCGTTGAGCTTGAAGAACAGCAGCAGATCCGCATGAGGGAGCAGCATTTTGGTTCCAATCCATTTCAGGTCGGCGTCGGCGAAGCGCTCCGGCACACGCGCGGGGACGAGATTGGCGGGATTGTATTCTGCCCGCGTGTACTTTTCCATTTGACGGCTCCTGATTCTCCGCCGGCGATCACTCAATCGATCTCCCAGCGGAACGGCGGTTCCCCTAATTCCAAGGCAGCCCCAGAGCGCGGAATGCCTCTTTCGCCTGATGCTCTGTGGCCGGGCGGTAGCCGCTCTTTTGGAGGTAGGCTTGAACCAACGCGTGCCGGAGCTCGCGGGCGTAGTTCTCG
>JBLMWR010000435.1:0-4399 GCA_050257335.1 Deltaproteobacteria bacterium
TCCTGGCGCGGCTCGTCGCGGAACCGCAATGTCCCGGCGTATCGGTCGTCGATCAGGACGACGCATTCCAGCCCGCCGCCGACAGGGGGCAGTCGTTCCCCCGCCCCGGGATGCTCTTGCAGCACCTTCTGGCGGCTCGTGATCAGAATACGCCGGCCGCCGGCGACGCCGCGCAAGCCTTCACCCGGCGGTTCGCTCACCTCCGCGGCTTCGTGCAGGAGCAGGCGTCGATTCTCGGCGGCTTCGAGCACCGCTCCCGAGAGGGGATGTTTCGAGTACCGCTCGATGCTGGCGACGAGCTGCAACACGTCTTCCTCCGAAAATCCCGGTGCGGGAATCAGCTCCGTCAGCTTCGGTTCGCCGTACGTCAGCGTGCCGGTCTTGTCGAAGATGGCCGTGCGGCACGTATCGATTTTTTCGAGGACCGCCGGATCTTTGATGATGATCCCCCGCCGTGCCGACAGCGAGATCGCGCCGATGATCGCGACGGGAATGGCGATCAGAAGCGGGCAGGGAGTCGCGACGACGAGCACGGCGAGGAAGCGGTCGGCGTTTTGGCTGATCAGCCCGGCCCCGACGGCGATGGCCAGGGCGACCGGCGTGTAGATAGCACCCAACTGGTCTGCCAGCCGTCGCATTCGCGGTCGCCGCTGCTCGGACGCCCGCATGACCTGCATGATCCGCGCGTAACGGGAGTCGATCGGGAGCCGATCGGCCCGGATCGTCAGTGCCGCCTCGCCGTTGATCGCCCCCGACAGAACCGCGGCGCCGGGCGCCTTGGAGATGCGGTACGGTTCGCCCGTCAGGTACGATTCGTCCATGACGCTGTGCCCTTCCACGACGGTCCCGTCGGCCGGACACGTCTCGTGGGGAAACACCAGCAGGAGATCGCCGACCCGCACCTCCGCCAGAGGAATATCGGCGATCGCGCCGTCCGTCCGGCGATGGGCCACCGCGGGCATGCGCTTCGCCAGGGCGTTGAGAACCGACGACGCGCTGCGAACGGCGAAGGCCTCGAGCGTCTGCCCGCCCGAAAGCATCAGGACGACCAGGGACCCGGCCAGGTACTCGCCCAGCAGGACTGACGTGACGATCGAAATGCCGGCCAGCAGGTCCGACCCGAACTCGCGGCGGACGAGTTTGACGAGCAGCTCGGCCACCTGGGGAACCCCGCCCAGCAGCAGCGTCATCAGGAGCGGGAGCGTGTGCAGCTCGACTGCGGTTCCGAACACGGGCTGCGAAGGAATCGCGAACCGGATCACGAGATGCAGGACGACGCCCGCCACGGCGATGATCGCGATCGCCGCCTGTCTGCGCCCCGGCGCCGGTCCGGATGCCGGTGTTTTGGGTTCGGTCGAAGTCTCCGTCATCGGCTGCGTGTCCCGAGTGCGATTGCCGGGAATCGGTTTCTGAATGGATTCGGGCACCGCGCGAAGTGCAACGATCTGGAAATGCGCAACGACCGCCTTTCGCCGCAGCCGAGGTTGTACCGGACAGCCCCGCTGTGTATCAAGTAGTGGATCGTCCTGCGACAAATGTAACGCGTGGGTGGCCGGGGCTGGACCAACGGGAAGCCCTGGTGAGCGTCTCTGCAATGTACCTGCAGAATAACGCGTGTGCCGTGTTCCTGTCTCGTCACGGTCCGTGGCATTGCTGCGCTGCAGCCCCGGCCACCCAACCACGAGTATCAAGTACCTGCCGGCAGTTCCCCTGCGACCGTGCCATCCGTCCAATGGAATTCGAGGAGCGCACTTCGATGAACAGCCAACCCTGCGAACGACTGCGGCTGGGGATGTTCGTCATGCCGATCCATGATCCGGTCAAGCCGCTGGCCCGCTGCCTTGATGAAGATCTGGAGCTGGCCGTGGCGTGCGAGCGCCTGGGCTTCGACGAGTTCTGGGTCGGCGAACATCATACGTCGACGCTGGAAAACATCGTCATGCCCGAGATTTTCATCGCCAAGGCCCTGGCGATGACCGGCACGATGCGGTTCGGTCCGGCGCCCGTCTGTCTGCAATACCATCATCCCGTCCACGTCGCCAATCGCCTGGCGTTTCTCGATCACCTTTCGCACGGGCGCCTGAACGTCTGCTTCGGCCCGGGGGCCATCCCCACCGACATGGAAGTCTATGGCGTCGATCCTCAGGACATGGCGGGCCGGGTCGGCGAGGCGGCCGACATGATCCTGAAGATCTGGACCAGCGACCCCCCTTATCACATCCCGGGAAAATTCTGGAACATCAATCTCAGCCGGCACCTCGACCCCGAAATGGGGCTGGGGGCCCTCCACAAGCCCCTGCAGCGGCCCCATCCGCCGATCGCCGTTCCCAGCATCTCCCGGCGTTCGGTCGGCATCGAGAAGGCCGCAGCCCGCGGTTTCTCCCTCTTCAGCCACCACATGATCTCGACGGAAACGCTCGTCGAGCAGTGGGCCACCTACCGCCAGGCCGCGATGGCCGCGGGGCGTCAGCCGGCGCCCTCCGACTGGCGGGTCGCGCGCAACGTGTTCGTCGCCGAGACCACGGCGGAGGCCCGGAAGATCGCCCGCGGCAATTCCCTGGGCCGGTCCATCCAGTACATTCTCGATTTGACCCGGCGCGGGCCGGGGGTCGGGATGTGGAAGCGAAACCCGGATCAGCCCGACGACCGTTGCGACCTCGACTATTTTCTCGACGAAGTGCTGATCGTCGGCGACCCGCCCGAAGTCACCCGCCAGATTCGCGAATTGCGCGCGCGGATCGGAGAGTTCGGCACGCTGGTGCTCGTCGCTCACGATTGGGACGATCGTTCGCGGTGGCTACGCAGCCTGGAACTGTTCGCAAAGGAAGTTCGCCCGGCGCTGGCGGATTGACCTCGAAACGAACTCCCCGTACTCCGGTTCGTGTGGTCCTGGTTCTGCGTCCCAGGAGGTCCCGAGATTGGAAGAACCGTCACGCCAAGACGCGACATTTAACGCGGTGCGGCGCCAGCCGCCGCAAATCGACAAAGCGCACCCGGAGGGAGTCGAACCCCCAACCTACGGATCCGAAGTCCGTTGCTCTATCCAATTGAGCTACGGGTGCGGAGGAAGACACCGCGGCAGGGCCGCGGTGATGCAGTATCGTGCGGGTGGGACTGATGGTCAAGGGGTGTCAACGTGCCGGAGATGTTGAACGCGGTCGAAATTGGTATTCTCGGCGGAAGTCAAGGAATCGAGTCCAAGTCAACTCTGGGAGACACCGTCATGAAACGGAAGGTTCTCGTGGTCCTGGCGGCCGGTCTTTTGATCGCCGCGGGAAAAGACGAGGGGGCTGTCAAGGAAATCCAGCAATCGTTGCAGACCCTGAATGAGGCCTTCGCGAGAGGGGACGCGGAGGCGATCCGCCGCCTGACCGCCGACGAACATGTGGCGATCACCCCCTATTACGGCGGACCGATGCCGAAGACGGAACAGTTGAAAAACCCGGGCGACCTCAAGGTTCCCGACTACAAGGCGGGGGAGATCAAAGTGACCCTGCTGACGAAGGACACGGCTCTCGTGATCTACCCGCTGACGCAGAAAGGAACGTACAAGGGGAAACCGGTCGCAGCCCGCAATTACGTGGCCGCAGTGTGGGTCAACAGGGATGGAAAGTGGCTGGAGGCCTCGTACCAGGAAACGCCGCTGGGCGAGACGAAATGAATGCCGTTGAGCGAACCCGCGCCTGCTATTTTTTCGCCTCGGCCTTCACGAATAATTCGTCTGGAGGTTCATCAAAGTACCGGAACAGCGCCGGGCAGAGCCAGCCCTCCATCGCCGGTTCCTCCGACCGGTACCAGTTCCCGCCCATTTCTTCTCGGACCCAGGTCAGCTTTCGCTGGAAGCCGGGGAACGGAGCCGTCGAGAACAGCAGCCGGAACCCCGCTCGGGCGTTCGGAATGTCGCGGACGAGATCGTCGATCATCTCGGGGACGCCGGAGACGAACGGTTCTTGAAACAGCCCGACCCGCTCGTCGTCGAAGACCCACGTCCCGGCGCTTTCCAGCCAGTAAGGGGCGATGACGTTGATCTGGTTCCGCACGGTTCAGCCCTCTCGCTTGCAGTTCTCGACTGCCGCCTCGTAGACGGCGACGGCAGCTTTCGCCATCAGGTGCATTGTCTGGCGGGAGGGCAAAAGCGGCAGTTTCCCGAGCCCGAACCTGACGATCACCTTGGCGATGGCGTCCTCGATTTTATCTTCCATCATCTCGACCGTCTTGTGGTCCATCGGTTTCTCCGACTTTCGTCCGCCGAGAATCAAGCAAAGTCATTTGGCCGCCACGCCACGGAACATGTAGCCGTGCGTCTTCGGGCCGGTTTCCAAGTAGAATTCATCCACAACAGCACGCCGGGTTTCCTGCCAGGGTCGGTCATGGCGGGATTGTAGTGGGGGTTGTCCGG
>JBLMWR010000436.1:0-4071 GCA_050257335.1 Deltaproteobacteria bacterium
CCATCGAACTCTGTTTGCCACTCCTCACGGGCGTGTCGCTTCGGGGGCACCACGTCCAAACCGTTGTCGATCTGGTGCACACCCGGGACGGCCAGGGCGGTCGACTGCGCCATCTGTTTGAGAAAGTAGCTGGGGACTCGCCCGAGAAGAACTGCGACACGCGCGTTGACAGAGACCACGACGGCACGTAGTGACTGGTAACCGCTCGCATGCAGGGCGCGTTCGACGTGTGCGGCCAGACGATCGTCTTCTCGGCTCTGCGTCTCGACTGGAGCGGTCGTTTGGAAAACGTCGTTCTTCTCGTCAGAGCGCTCGCAGGCGGGGAGTTTCAGGAGAGTAGCGGGCTGGGGCATGGAAAAGTCATCCTTTTCATCTGATCAACCGCTCCGTGACCATTACGATTCAGTTCCGGCGGCTCCCGTCGCCCCTGTTTTGCGACGGCGGAGCGCACCTTCTCCAGCAGAACAGTCAGCGCGAAGGGCTTGGGAAGGCAGTCCACGATGGGCAGCCCGAGGAATTCTGAAAAATCCTGCAGGTACCCACCGGTGGTCATGAGTATGACGGGGATCCTGGGCATGAGACTCTCGTCGCGCAACCAGGCGAGCACGCCGTCAGCTCTTCCCCATCGAAGCGCCTGGTCCAGCACAAGTACGGCCGGTTCCAGCTGCCGCAGCCTCTCCAGGCAGTCCACGCCATCCAGGGAGGTTTCGACGTCATAGCCATGCACCGTAAAATACCTCTGGTAGATGTCGCACAACTCCGCATCGCCATCCGCAATCAGCACGGTCTGATTCATGAGAGAGTTCCCACGTCGAGACTTGAATGAGCTGGTTGGAAAGCCGACCCGTCGCCTGACGAATCGCGCCGAGAGCGTCGAGTGTTTCACCGCCGCGGAATGTTAACCGTTCGAAAGTGAGTTGCAGTCGGGGAGGGGGGGGACAAAGGTTGTGGGGGAAACCCTGATACGTGGCCGTCCGGGCGCCGGTCTGCTCAACCTTCGTGCCGACCCTGCTACAATTCGGGTGTGATGGACGAGGGATGAAGGGGACCGTGATGGCTGCGAAGAAACGCGGAACGGGCGGCGTCAGCCGGGCGGACCAGATCCAGGCAGGGGCCGCGAAAACTGTGACAACGACGACCAGACTTTGGCTCGGCTTCGCGGCGCTGACGGCCTTGCTCGTCCTGTTCGGCGCACTGATATTCGTCCGCCTGCAGTCCCTTGAGCAGAACATTCATCAACTGGCGGAGGTTGCCCGGCCCCGCTCGGACTCCACACGGGAACTGAAGCTCAACGTTCTCAACTATGCCGTGAACAGGGGCGCGCACCTGGCCGACGGTCCCGGACGAAGGCCGGGAGCAAAGGTGGCCGCCGCCGAAGTCGATCGACATCTCGCTGACTATGAGCTGCTGGCGGAGACACCGCGGCAGCGAGAACTGGCGGCACACTTCGCGGCGGACTGGCGGGACCTTTACTCGCTGGGCGAGAGACTTGCGGACACGCTTCGGGCCACGCCGGAAGAAGAGGAGCGGTTCGTCGCCCTGCGGATCCGGCTGGAAGAATTCCTGAACGACGAGATGCAGCGGGACGCCGTCGAGAGCTACAGCGCCCGCAAGGAAACGGCCTACCGGGATATTCGGGCCACGGTCGGCTTTCTTCTGATGCTGACGGCCGGGGGCGTCGTCGCCACGTTGCTGACGAGCGTCACGGTGGGACGGAGCATCATCCGGACCGAGAATGCGCTGTGCGAGCGGACCGAACGTTATGAACTCGTCGCAGCAGGCGCCGGCGACGCCATCTGGGATTGGGACGTCAAAAATCACCGGGTCTGTTTTTCACCCCGCTGGAGCGAGCTGCGGGGTTTCGCCCCTGACGAGGTCGGCGACCGCGAGGAAGAGTGGAGTTCCGGCATCCACCCCGAGGATGTTTCGCGTGTCATGGCGGCCGTGCAGGCGCACTTCGAGGGGAAGACCGGATTCTTTGCGGAGGAATATCGGGTTCGCTGCAAGGACGGCTCGTGGAAATGGGTGCTGGACCGCGGCATCGCCCGGCGCGACGCCGCGGGATGCGTGGACCGCATGGCCGGTTCCGAGTCCGACATCAGCCAGCGCAAGGACGCGGAGAACGCGTTGCGCGAGTCCGAACGTTTCGCGCGTTCGACGCTGGACGGGTTGTCGGCACACATCGCCATCCTCGATGAGAGCGGGACGATCCTCGCAGTCAATCGACCGTGGCGCGCGTTCGCGGCAGCCAACAGGCCTGCCAACAGCCGTGACTGGGGAAACGTCGAGGAAGGCGCCAACTATCTCAGCATTTGCGAAAAGAGTGTCGGACGATTTTCCGACGAAGGCCACGCCGCGGCTGCGGGGATCCGGGCCGTGCTGACGGAGATGCTGCCTGAATTCACGATGGAGTATCCGTGCAACGGCCCCGCTGAGGAGCGCTGGTTCCTCATGCGCGTAACGCCCTTTCCCGGGGATGGTCCCCGCCGGGTCGTTGTCGCACACGAGAACATTACAAAGCGAAAGGTGCTGGAACGCGAAGTGGTGGAAATCGCATCGCTGGAGCAGCGGCGCATCGGCCAGGACTTGCACGACAGCGTGGGCCAGGAACTGACCGCCCTCAACATCCTGGCGGGCAGCCTGGCCAAGAATCTCCAGACGAATCCTTCGAGCGGGCCAAAGCTCGTGGAGCGTATGGTCCAGGGACTGCAGCGCAGCCAAAAAGAGCTCAGGGCCGTCATGCGGGGGCTGCTTCCTGTTGCGGTTGATACCGAGGGCCTCATGGCCGCGCTGTCCGACCTGGCCGGCCGTATCCAGCAGGAGCAGAAGGCGACCTGCGAGTTTGAGTGCCCCGAGCCGGTCTCGGTCGCGAACAATCTGACCGCGACGCACCTCTATCTCATCGCCCAGGAAGCGGTCCATAACGCGGTCAAGCATGCCCGGCCGGGGAACATCCGCATTATGCTGAAGGCGAACCACGTTCTGTCCCTGAGCGTGCAGGACGACGGCATCGGTGTGCCGGCTCGGTTGACTGAGAACCATGGCGGCCTGGGCTTGCGCATCATGCGCAACCGTGCTGCGATCATCGGCGCCACCCTGACCATCGAGCCGGCCAAGCCCACCGGTACCCTGGTCACGTGTGCTTTGGACAGGAAGAACGAAGAACGATGAGCGGTACTACGACCAAGAAGCGGGCCAGGATCCTGATCGTCGATGACCATCCGGCCGTGCGCGAGGCGCTGGCCTTGCGGATCGGCGAGCAGCCAGGCCTGGAAGTCTGCGGCGAGGCCGCCGACATGAGCGCGGCCCTGCGCCTGATTGCCGATACCCGGCCCGACGTGGTCGTTGTCGATCTCTCTCTCAGGACCGGCAACGGCATCGATCTCATCAAGCGAATCAAAGACCGCAATAAGAGCGTCCGAATGCTGGTCTGGTCAATGCACAGCGAGTCGCTTTACGCGCAGCGTGCCCTCCGGGCCGGGGCGATGGGTTACATCAACAAGGATCAGGCCACGGACAAAATCGTCGAAGCCATTCAGCAGGTCCTGGATGGAAAAATATACCTGAGTGACGCGCTGGCCCAGACAATGTTGCGTCGCGCCGTTGGTGGGGGCCGGGAAGTCACTCGCTCTTCGCTCGACAGGCTGGCCGATCGAGAACTGGAGGTCTTCCGTCTGATCGGCCAGGGTGTGAAGACCACGGAGATCGCCGAACGACTGCACCTCAGCGTCAAGACCGTCGAGACCTACCGCGACCGCATCCGGCAAAAACTGGATCTGAGGCATGGGACGGAGCTGGCCCACTACGCCACGCAGTGGCTGCTGGAGAATGGCTGACACAACCCGGTTGCAGGATGGGACACGCGAACAGGGCTCTGGAATCACGCACATGACCACTTCCGTCTTGCACGACACCAGCCTCGCGACGGTCTTGGATGCGGCTCCGATTGCCATGCTGGTCGTCGATCAACACAGCCGCATCCTGTTCTCGAACAAGCAAGCCTCTGCCACGTTCGGCTACACCGCGGACGAACTGCAGGGCTCGCAGGTCGAGCGGCTTATCCCGGCGCGG
>JBLMWR010000437.1:0-4397 GCA_050257335.1 Deltaproteobacteria bacterium
GGCGCAGCGGCAGCCCCCTTGAAGGTGGCGATTTCCTTCCCCGCGCCGTCGGTGAGCCGGCCCTGCGCGACGAAGCCCTTCTCCGGTCCGCGGCCGATCTCGAGCTCAAGGAGCGCCAGCGACGCCAGGAGCGGTGAAGGGGCCTCCCGCGCGGGGAGATTGCGCTCCTGCAGGATCGCCCGCAACCGGTCCCGTTCGACGACCGCCAGGCCCGGAGCGCGCACCAGGTTCCGTTCCAGCAGCCGGCCGACCGTCTGGATCGTGGGATCGAGCGACCGCGGCAGATCGGCGTTGCGCACCGTGAGAATTCCCACGGTCCGCGCCTCCTTCCCCCGCGCCAGGTATTTCGCCGCCGCTTCCTTCACCCCGGCGGCGATCTGCGCCGCGGTCTCTTCCAGCTCCCCCCCTGCGAGGGGTGCGTCCCACAAGCGCACGCCGCTTCGGCTGTCGAGAGCGCTCAGGCCCAGCAGCCGTTTCTTTTTTCGGTCGCCCGGCTGCAGCTCCGGCTCGCTCTCGACAATCGCGAAGAGATCGACGTTGAGGAGCTTCCCCGCTTTGATCGCCTGCTCGGGATCGACCAGACCCGAGAGCGCCAGCTTCTGCTCGGCAAGGACTTTCAGGACGTTCTTGCGATCGAGCAATTCGAGCTGCGCCTCGTTCCCCAATTGCGATTCGGCCAGAAACAGAATCTGGTCGGTTTCGGGCGCGGGTTCGTTCGTCACGAGGGCCACGCGCGTGGCGCCCTCGACCGGAAGGGCGAGGATCAACGCGGCCAGGATCGCCAGGGCGAGTTTTTGCATGGCAGGGATCTTTGCAGAGGGACGGGCGAGCAGGGTCAAAGATTGTTGAATCGTCCCCATCGACTCCCAATCATCGAAGGTCGAACGTCGAAAATTCAACTTCGAACTTTGAATGAATTCTTGATTCGACGT
This sequence comes from Deltaproteobacteria bacterium, assembly GCA_050257335.1. Taxonomy (GTDB): domain Bacteria; phylum Planctomycetota; class Planctomycetia; order Planctomycetales; family Planctomycetaceae; genus JACQFH01. Next base: position 933 of record JBLMWR010000437.1, read on the forward strand.
TGGAAGTTCGATGTTCGACTTTCATGCTGGTACGCTAGATGACATTGCAATTTACGAAGACTCGTCTCCGCGGCGAACGGCATGCGGAGCGTGCCCGCTGCTTTAATTTTACTTCTCCTTCGTCACCTCGGCGATGAGCCGCTTCAGGGTGGCGTCGATCGCCAGCTTGCCCCCTTCTTCGAGGGCGGTTTTCGCTGCCAGGGCTTCGACCAGATCGACCCCCGCTCCGGTTTGACGGTCGGTCACGTCCACCGAGCGCCCCGGAACGCCGACGATCCGCAGCTCGACACGGGCCCGGCACGAGGTCAGCCCCTGCACCTGTCCTCCCAGTCCGCTGAGTCCTTCTCCTTCGATCAGGTAATCGACCTTTTTCTCGCCGTACTTGCCGGTTTCCAGCAGGTGCTGCTTCCAGCCGACCACGGGATCTTTGGTCACCACGACGGCCAGATCGAGGGCCTTCAGTCGGTTGACGATCGCCACCTGGGCGGCAGGGTCGCGCAGCGGCCGATTGACGTGCTCTTCACTGACGTCCACCAGAAAGACCTTTCCGGCAATGGGCTTGACGAGCTTTCGCAGCTCGGCCAGAGCGGCATCGCCGGCATCGCCCGTCCGCTTCAGTTTCGTCACCGCGTCGGAGAGGGTCCCGCCGAGGCGCTCCAGCAGCTTCGCGGCCCCCTCTTCCACCGTGGCCTTGGCGGCAACGGTCGTCTGTGTCGTCGTCTCGACGTCGATGATCTTGAGGGCGATGTAATTCGTCTGGCCGATCTTGCTCCCCCGGCCAACGAGCACGTACTGGGCGTTCACGAATTTTCCGAGCTTTGTCGCCGTCGCGGCATCGGCCAGGCCCGACAGCGAGATCTTGTGCTCGTCGGCGCTCTTGGAGAGGTCTGTCCGGTCGATCAAGTGCACTTTCTCACTCGCCGCCAGAATCGTCGTCACCTGGTCGGTGAGCGCCTTCGAATCGATTCCGAAGCCTTCCGGCGTGTCGAGATTGAAGATGGCGATCCGCAATTCGGTGGGTCCGTCTTTCTTTTCCGCCTGGGCCTGGGCGAGGGAACAGACGGCCAGGGCGATCGCCGCGCAGCAGATTCCGCGAATGACAAACTGCCTTTTCATGGATCTCTCCTTATGGTTTTCGTGTCCCGGAATTTTCCAATGAATACACCCTGGTCGGTCAAAACCTGCATCAGCCGCACCTGCCCCTTTGTGGAGGAGGGCAAGGCGTCGTCTTTCAGAAGAATCACCCGCGGCTTTTTCGAGCCATCCGGCTCGCGGGGCTCTTTCGCGGAGGGGGGCTCGGGAAGTTCGACTCCCGGATCGGTTCCGATCACGAGCCAGTCCTGCTTCGGCGACACGACCGGCAGGGCCGCCACCTCGTTCACCGAGAGCGCCGGCCCGCGCAGATCGAGGATCGAGAGCGGGGGCCGCGCGACCGGCGATTCGGAGAGCGACGATTTCGGTTCCAGCGCGCCGGCCTCCCGCGCCGCACGCCTTTCGCGCAATGAGGCTGCGAGGACGGGTCGCGTCGCCGGCGCGACCGTTTCCGCCGGCGGCCAGACGAGGACGAATTCGCGATCGAGCCCCGTCTCCGCGCTGCTGGTTCGCGCGGCCTCTTGCAGTACGGAAAGGAAGATGGCATCGGCGGTTTCGATTCCCAACTGCTGGTGCCAGGGGAGGTAACTGAAGACGATCCGCCGGTTGTTTCGGGAACCGCGAACCTCTTCGACGAGGGGCGCAGTCGGGCCGTCGATCCACACCCAGCGGTTGGCGACTCCCGGCCAGGGCCCCGTCACTTCCTGAAACGCGACGCCCTGAGGCCAGGCGTAACGGTTCAGCTCCGCCAGGGCGTAGTGAAAACAATCCTCCGGCCCGGCCGGCAGGCGCGCCACTTCCTTCGCCGGCTCGCCAAACCATTCGGCGTCCACAATCAGCACGTTGCTCTGCCAATGCGCCTGCCGCTCGATGAATTCGGCAGCCGTTTTGCCGGCCACGGCGCGTCCCACGAGGAGGAGCGCCGCGCTGCCTGGGTCGCGCTCGGGCCGCACGGGAACGTCCGCCAGCTTGACCGTCTTGGCAGGGAAGTTTGTCACCACCAGCCATTCGCGCAGCCACTCTGGGGCCTCGGCGTCAATAGACAACGAGACCTTCTCATCCCATTTCAGGCGATAATCGGCGGGATAAGCGACAACGCGGGCCAGAACGGGCTCGGTCTTTCCGGCAGCGACGACAGAAAAAGCGATCGGCACTCGCACGGGAGGAATGTCAATCTGCACCGCGCCGTCTTTGGGAAGGATGGGGTCGGTCCAGTTCCGTCCCAGGGCCCGCAACACCACCGCCCCGTCCCCCGCCCCCCGCAGCCGGACCGTCAGCTTTGTCCCCGGCACTGCGAACCGGCTGGGGAATTTTTCCGGCTCGGCCCCCCAGCCAACCGACCCGGAGAGCAGCACCAGTGCCAGATAAATCGGAATCGAAGACAACGGTTTCATGACGAGCCCGTCAGGACTGCATTGCGTTGAGATTGCCGACAAGAAGATTGAAGACAGGAAAATTGCACCACTGTTTCTTGCAGTCGCACTTTTCTCTGTGGGATCTTCCTGTCCTCAATGTTCCTGTCCGAATCCTTTCCGCCTGTACTTTTCGTGACTTTCGTGCCTTTCGTGGTTACTCCTCATCGACTTGCCGATCGGTGCTGCGGCTGTCACGGATGCAACTGGATTCTCGACCTGACAAGAGCGCGGGCTGAAGCCTGAACTCCAACAGACATCACTGTGCCGCCACGGCGTCCAATGGCCAGGCGCTGGCTTCCACCCGCACGAACTGATCGCCGAGCGCCAGTTCCCCCAGCGACCGCGGGAGGCTCCCGACGTTTCGCTGCCCGGCGATCGCCGCTCCCGCTGATTTTCCGCCGGCACCTTCCATCGTCAGCGAATACTGCAAGCCGACTCCGTCCTTTTCCATTGCCGGCGACAGATACAGCCGGACGGGAGGGAACCGGGGATCGCCGTGCGGCAATGAAATCGCAACCGGAACCCCCTGCCGGCAGACGATCACGTACTCGTGCGACAATGGCCGCGCGCTCCCTTCGGCCGTCAGCCGCAGCACGACCGCCAGCGGCCGCGCGGCCTGCGCTTCGGCATCGGCCGGCGTGATTTCGATCGCCTGGTCGTCCGCCGCAAAGCACTTCAGCGGCCCGGCAACCGACTCGTGAAACGCGAATACCTGGGCGATCTGCTGCCGCTGACTGGGACTGACCACGTACTGCGGCGTCCTTAGGTCGGGCGCCACTGTCAAAGGCGCCACGTGCGAGGACTTGCCGATCCACACCCCCAGCACGACCAGAAGCCCACCGACGACGCTGGCGACCAGCAGGTTGCCGCCATAGGGGTTGGATCTGCGTGACCGGCCGTTGGCGGCCGGCTTCATCGGAATCGGCGGAGCGGGCGCCGGAAGCGTGAGAGAGAGATC
>JBLMWR010000438.1:0-3112 GCA_050257335.1 Deltaproteobacteria bacterium
GCACTGCCGACCGCCTCCGCTTCCCTCTCGATGACGGGACGCGTTTCGCTCGTCACGGCCGCGCCATCCGGAGGGAAATCAGTTGTGGGAGCCGGCGGCTCGCTCGCGCTGTCAACCTGCCCGGCTTCGATGATCGGAAACGCAGGCACAGCCGTTGCCTCGGGCGCCTGTTGAGCGGCATTGTCGGCCGCTGTCCCGACTTCAATTCCGACGGGCGCGGCTGGCGGTTCCGGCTGACTCTCGACATGAACATCGGCCGGCGGCGAAGCCGGCTCGGCCGCGGCCACCACCACACTTCCAGTTTCGGAAACCCGGATGACCGGGACGAGCTGAGGAGAGGCCACGTCGAGATCGACGGACGATGCCGACGTTGAGAATCCCGCGAAAGCGCCCGATGGGGCGTCGCTGGCAGCATGCTCCTGAAACGTCTCGGCCGCCGGGGCTGCGGGCGAACCGGAGCCGAAGAGGTCCCACGCATCCAGCCGCACGGTATCGATGGCCGGGTCAGGGCCCGCCGCCGGACCGTCATCGGGTACCGAAAAGAGCGGCTCCGGTGCTCCCGGCGCCGCTTCGCCCGGCGTCTGCAACAAGGTGCCGCAATGCGGGCAGGCCACGGTCGAGCCCGGCGCTTCCGCCAGCATTCGCCCGTGACACGCTCCGCAAATCAACTCCATCACGATTCCAGTCCCCGGATGACGCCGGAATTCTGTGCCCCGGACAGAATGAGGTTCATCGGACGCTTCAGCCGTTCGACGTGAACCGCATCCAGTCTATTGTGAAAAGCGGAGAGTGCTGAAGCAAGCCCGCCGTCGAATCGTGCGGAAGAATCGCCAGAATCGGCACTCGGCAGCGTTTCTCCAGTTCACCCGGGTTGCTCTCCACCGAACGATCGTCGGGGCTGGGGAGAGTGGAATGGTTGAGCACGATGCCCGCCACCTTCAGGCCGCGGGACCGGGCAGCTTCGAGCGTCAACAGTGTGTGATTGATCGTCCCCAGCGACGCGCGGGCGACGATCACCAGCGGAAAGGCGAGCGATATCGCCAAGTCGGCGACCAACTCGGTTTCGGTCAACGGGGAGAGCAGGCCCCCCGCCCCTTCCACGATGACGACTTCGGCCCGCCCGCGCCACCAGTCGAGGCCGGTGCGCAAAAGGTCCGCATCGACCTGCTTCCCCTCGAGTCGCGCGGCCATCGGGGGTGCCAGGGGAGCCTGAAACCGCTGTGGACCGATGCGCTCGATCGGCACATCGCCCCCGAGGGCAACCTGCAATCGCGCCAGGTCGTCCCACGCCGGCCCCCCGGGACCGGCAGTGCTCCCCGAAACCACCGGCTTGCAGGCCCCGACGCGGACTCCGCGGGCCCGCAGCGCACCAATGATGCCGGCGGCAACGTGCGTCTTGCCGACTCCCGTATCAGTCCCGGTGATAAACAGGCCGTGCAAGGTTGATTCCCGTCGAGTTATCGTCAGCCGCCATTGACGGCGTATTTCGGATTATGCTGCCGCTTGCAATTGTAGCAAACGACGCCGAATCTGGACCCGGCTAATGTAGCGGGCACGCCATTTACTGCCCCTACGCGCCGGGCGTACCGCTTCCTTCAAAGTCAACGGGGTCGCCGAATTCTCTCCGGGCTTCCGTCAGCAGCTTTTCCAGCCGCGCGCGCTCGCCGGCGTATTTCGGATCGTCGGCCAGGTTCGTGACCTCGTCCGGGTCGGCGCGCAGGTCAAAGAGCTGCACGTTCTTCGCGCCGCCCGCGTTGTATTTGATCAGCTTCCACCGCTCGTCGCGGATCATCCGCTGACTCGTGCGATACGCCCCCAGCAGCCATTCGCGAACGCGCGGCTGTTTTCCTGCGATCACCGGGAGCAGGCTTTTCCCCTCGACGACGTCCGGGGTCTCGATTCCCGCCAGCTCGCACAGCGTCGGAAACAGGTCGAACAGGTAGCACAGGGCGTTCGACTGCCCGTGAGGAATTCCCGGGCCGGAGAGAATCAGCGGCGGCTTGACGTGCTCGTACAGGTTCTGCTTTCCCATCAGCCCGTGCCGGCCGCCGACCGCCAGCCCCTGATCGCTCGAAAACACCACGATCGTGCGATCGGCCAGCCCGCGCGATTGAAGCGCCTCGAAAACCCGCCCCAGTTCGTGATCGAGGTTGCTGATCGCGGCATAGTAATCGGCCAGGTGCTGCCGCATCTCGGCGGGAACCCGCGGGATCGCCGCCAGCAGCTCGTCCCGAATTCGCAAATCGCCATTGTCGAACGGATGCTCGCTCAGAGAATTCTTCGAGAGCGCCAGCTTCGCCGGCTCGTACAATTTGACGAATTCCGTCGGCGCGACCCGCGGATCGTGCGGCACCGGCGGCGCGAAGTACGCGAAAAAGGGGTGCTCCGCGTCCTGGTCGTTCAGGAATTTGATGAGATGATCCGCGCATTCGCGAGAGGTCCCCGGCACGCGGCGGTTGACCGTGATGTTCGTCTGAAACGCCGCGTTGCCGAACGTACAGGTGTTTTCGGACTTGCCACAGTGGAACGTGCGATACCCCGCGGCGTTGAACTGGTTCGGCAAAAGCGGGACGCCGGCGGGCGCCTTCGCCGCTCGTGGATCGACCGGGATCCGCCACAACGACCGCCCGGTGATGAGCATCGTCCGGCTGGGGAGGCATACCGCGGGAACCATCGCCCCCATGCAGTACGCATTGTTGAACCGGAACCCGCACTCGACAAGCCGGTCGAGGTTCGGCGTGTGAATCTCCGGATTCCCCAGCGCCCGAATCGTGTCCCACCGTTGGTCGTCCGTCAGAATCAGCAGGAGATTGGGCCGTTTGGCCGACTGGCCCACCACCGGCTCACGTTCGGCTCCCCTCACGGGGCTTCCAGCGACCAGGACCATCAGGCCTGCGGCGAGACCAGTTCGACAGAGAATAACAGAGCACTTCATGCAGCGTTCCTTAATTCACCCCACCTGCATTACCACCCCAGCCGAACGATACCGCAGCTTACCAGAGCGACCAGCGGCCGCAAACAAAGAGAAATAAACCGCGGATGCCGCCGATAAACGCGGATGGGCCAGTTCGTCTCGTTTATTTTATCCGCGCGTCTCCGCGTCATCCGCGGC
>JBLMWR010000439.1:0-3903 GCA_050257335.1 Deltaproteobacteria bacterium
AGCCGGCGTCGCCGACGACGGAAACGACCCGCAACCTGCGGCTCGAGGGAGGTTTCACCATCGTCGAGGATGACGGATGGGCGTATTGGCGGGCCGTGGCGCGAGTCGGCATTCAAGTTGCCGACGCGCTGAACTACGCCCATCAGCGCCACGTGTTGCATCGCGACATCAAGCCGTCGAATCTGCTCCTGGATCCCGCCGGCACCGTGTGGATCACCGATTTTGGCCTGGCGAAGCCGGCTGCCCCTGAAGGGGGGACGAGCGACAGTCTCACCGAGACGGGAGACATCGTCGGAACGATTCGCTATCTGGCCCCGGAAAGGATGCGCGGGATCAGCGACGCGCGGAGCGACATTTACGGACTGGGAATCACACTGTATGAAATGCTCACGCTTCAGCCCGCCTTTCATGGGACCGATCGTCTGGATTTGATTCAAAAGGTCGCTCGCGACGAAGTGCCCCGGCCATGCTCGATCGATCGGCGGATTCCGCGCGACCTCGAAACAATCGTGCGCAAGGCATGCGATAAGGAACCGGCCCGACGCTACCAGACGGCGGCGGATCTGGCCGAGGACCTGCGGCGTTTCCTGGAACTGCGCCCGATTCTGGCGCGGGATTCCTCGTCGGCGGAGCGTGCCTGGTGGTGGTGTCGCAGAAACCCGGCGATGGCCGGCAGCCTTTTCGCCGTCGCCCTGCTGCTGGTGCTGATCGCCGCCGGCGCCACCGCTGCAGCGTTGTATTTGAACGCAACGCTGCAAATATCGGAGGGGCACCGCCGCCGCGCCGAAGATGCCGGCACGCTGGCCGTGCGCGAACGGAAACGCGCCGAAGAGGCCGAAGCGGAGCGGACCGAACAGCTCTGGTTGTCGCTCCGAAACCAGGCCCGGGCGCTCATTTTGAGCGGTCAGCCGGGACAACGCCGCCTGGGGTTCGAGGCGATCCGCCAGGCGTCGGCGATCCGCCCGAGCCTGGACTTGCGGAACGCGGCCATTACCTGCATGAGCCTGCCCGATCTCGCGGACGATGAGTTGATCTGGGCCGCCACCCCCGAGCCCTTTCGGAAGGAGTGGCAGTTCCTCCCGGCAGGGACGGACGGCCTGGCAGTGCGCGCGGTCGAGGCGGGCGTCCTCGCGGTCATTAACTGTGTGACCGGTCGCGAAATGGGGCGCGTCACGGGGTGTCTGACCCCGCGCAGAACCTGGTTTTCATCCGATGGCAGCTACCTCGTGCTGCAAGAGGCACCAGGTGATTCGAACGATTCGCGAGTTGAAGTCTGGGATTGGCGGCTGCCGAAGCGAATGCTGGAGTTCGTCGGCGACCCGACGCAAGGGGTGGCGTTTTCCCCCGGCGGCGGGGAGTGTGTCTTGGGTGCCGCCTCCGGCGACCTCGTGTTTTTCGATTTGTCAAAAGGAACTGAGCATCACCGCGTTCGGATGACGTCCCCTCACGAATCGCGAATTTGCGTGTATCACCCCGACGCCGCGCAAGTCATCACGTTCCTGGAGTTCTCGCCGAAAATCGAATTCGTCGACGCCAGGTCCGACCGGGGCATCGTCCGCGCGATCACGGCCCCGGGCGGTACGTTGTCGGTCACCGTCAGTCCGGATGGCCGTTTCCTCGCTGCGGCTTGCACGAATTGGCGGGCGTACGTCTGGGACCTCGAATCCGGTGAGTGTATTCGCGAACTGATCGGCCATCAGGCCGAGGTCGCCTGGGCGTGTTTTGTGCCGGGATCGACGGGGCTCGTCACATGGAGCTGGGACAATACTCTGCGCTACTGGGATTTGCCGACCGGCCAGTCGCTGTTGCGGCTTCCGACCGGTCCGAACCTGAGGTTTGACGCGGTCGGCTGCCGTTGGGCTTCTGAAATCAACTCCGTGCACCACGTGCAGCACCTGATCGTCGGGCGGGAGTTTCGAACATTGTCAGGGCACACCCTTGGCAAACGCCCCGTGTATGCCTGTTTTCACCCCGACCAGCCTCTGCTCGTCTCGTCAAGTCTTGATGGATTGAGGATCTGGGACGTGGCTGCAGGAAAGGTAGCGGGTTTTCTCCCAGGCCGGTTCGTAACCGCCCACTTCACCCCCGACGGGAGGCAGCTCCTGGCGTGCGGAGCGTCGGGGGTGCTTTGCTGGCCGGTTCAGATGGATGATGCGGCGCGGACGATGCATATCGGCCCGGCGAAGCAACTGGCCGCCGAATCCAGCGAGCGGTGGGGGTTCCTGACTCCCAATGGTCGCTGGCTGGCAGCGACCGACCGGTCCCTCAATACGGTCGATCTGTTTGAGATGCCGATGGGGCACCGAACGCGCGTTTTTTCCGGAATCGCGCAAATTGCCCTGGCTCTTCCCAGCCCCGACGGACGGTGGTGCGTGGGAGGCACCTGGCCGGAAAGTCAATTGGCGATCTGGGACGCGCAGTCCGGCGAAGTGGTCCGGAAAATCGACGTGGATGGGCCGCCGAAAGCGGCATTCAATCCTGCGGGGACGCGACTGGTGGTCAACGGCCGGCACCATGGCCGCATATATTCTTTGCCCGGCTGGATTTGTGAGGCAGAACTCCCGCAACACGCCAAAGGGGGGTTCGGTCAACCCTGCTACAGTCCTGACGGACGGATTCTGGCGATGACTCGCAACGGATACGTGATTCAGCTCCTCGATGCGACGACGCTGCAAGAGCTGGCCACGCTCGAAGTGACGCAACCACTGAATCTGGGGCGGCTGACATTCAGTCCCGACGGAACGCTGCTGGCGGGCGTTTTCGGAATCAATGCCGTTGTTCTCTGGGACTTGCGTCTCGTTCGAGAGCGGCTGGCGGACATGAACCTCGATTGGAATCATCCCGCCTGTCCGCCGCCGCGATCGCTCGGCGACGAGTGCCCCCGGATCGTGATTGAGCCCGCAGCCGGCCCCTGACCGCGAGCTGACAAAACGCCCGGTCCGGCGAAATTCCATTTTTTCAGTGGATGCGTGGGCTCCTTTCGCAGTATTAGTAATCGGCAGGTTCCCTGCGCCACGATCCACCCTCCCGAATCCGGAGCTCTGCGAATGGCCACGAATGCGATAACGCCCGCTCTGTCGGTGTATGCTGACGCTTCTTACACAGCACCCTGCGGATCGCAAGCCAGTTCTTCAGTGACCTGTTGGTCTGAGGTGAACGGGCCGCCGGCCGTCCAGGTTCCGTAAGAGATGACTGGGAAAGCGGGATACGTTGTCCTGGTCGCGTGCACGATGCCCTGAGGAGACAATTCGATGAGGATTCCTGTACTTTCTCATCCCGTGGGGATCACATGGATCGTGGTGTCGTTTTCGACGATGGTCATTGGACCGGCGCACGGTCAGGCGACCCTGAACACGCCGGACCCCGATGGAATACTGCAGACAATTGCCGTGAATGGCGGCCAGGTCATCGATGTGACGAATCCGTTCTTCATGAGTCTGGGGACGAACGGACGCGCGTGCATCACTTGCCACGTCCCTTCCACGTCGTGGACGATATCTCCCGAGGAGGTTCAGCAGCGCTTCAAGAAGACGCAAGGTCTTGATCCGATCTTTCGGACGAATGACGGGTCGAACTCCCCGTTGGCGGACGTCTCGACGCCGGCGTCTCGTGCCGCGGCCTACAGCATGTTGCTGACCAAGGGCGTGATCCGGGTGGGTCTGCCGATGCCGGCCGGGGCTGAGTTCGTGCTCCTCGACGTCGATGATCCCTACGGCTTTGCCAGCGCTGCGCAACTCTCCCTCTTTCGACGTCCCTTGCCGTCCACGAACCTGCGTTTCCTGACAGGTGTCATGTGGGACGGCCGCGAGTCGTATCCCCCCATGGGGACCCTCCCCATCCTGCCGACGAATACTCCCGCACAAAATGCAATCGTGATTTTTAACGACTTGAAACACCAGGCAA
>JBLMWR010000440.1:0-2509 GCA_050257335.1 Deltaproteobacteria bacterium
CATTCGTCGGTCCAGAGGATTGGCGAGACGACTCGCACTTCGGCGTGCCTGGCCATCTCGAACCATTGCCGGTAGTTGAAGATTCCCTTCCCCGGCTGGAACGGATTGGGAAAGAGATTTCCCACGCAAAGGATGCGCATCATGGGGCCTTGCCGGATTCGACTGTGTGGATGACGACGATTCTGCCGCCGAAGCGATCGGTGGCTTGGCGCAGCAAGTCGCGCAGCCGGACTTGCGGTGCAGCGCCTTCCGCCGGGAATTCGAAAGCGAAGGGGCGCAAATAATAGTCGTAATTCGCCTGCAGGCGGGCCGTCCGTCGCACGAAAAGAAGCGAGTGCCGTTCGATCAAATCCGTTACGGGCGCGGGGTCCATTCCGAGAAGATTTTGGTCGGGATACCACGTGGCGACCACCAGCCGAGCCTCGGGGAGCGCCGAATCCGCGGTGTATTCGCCAGCGCGGGCGGGGAACACGCACAGGGCGTTTGGCGAAAGGTCCGGTGGCCCCCCCGCGGGCGCCGCGTCATCTGCGGCAAGAATGCCGCGCTCCCGCCAGGGGGGCGCGACGGCCAGGTAGCGCACTTCCTCGACGGCCGGCCGGTCCTGCCAGGTCGTCCAGCGTGTCGGCAGGAACTTCGCTGTGGCGTAGTCATACTCCTCGAGCAAGGCATACACGCCCGATTGCGGCAAGTCTTCGGTCGGCGGCAGTGCTGCGGTTGCCTTGCGGCCCGGATAGGCTAAGCCAAGCGCCATTATCCCCACGAAAGCGGCCAGCCCCGCCGCGGGCTGCAGCTTAACGGAAAATCGGCGGACAAGCTGCTCCGCGAGATACGCCACCCCGATGACGATCGGGACGAGGAAATATCCGCACGCGCGGGGATAGGGGCAGCGGCGGGCGACGGCAAAATGCAGGCCGCTGACGATGAACGTCGCCAGGGCGATCGTTGCCAGGAAACGATACTGCCGGCTGCCGGCCAGGCAGGCCACGCCCAAGGCGCCCGCAATCGCGACCGAGACCCAGACCGCGCCCGGAAAAAGGTAGGCACCCGCCCGTCGGGCCCAGTCGCCAAACTCGGCCAGCGAGCCGATTGTCTCGCCGAACTTCTGCGCCGCCAGGTAGAGCGCGGGCAGGCGATCGACGGCAAACACGCCGCACATGCCGCTGATGGCCAGCCCCTGAACGGCCACGGCCTTCCGAAACGGAGAAACCGCGGCCGCGGGCGGAACGAGCAACAGCGCCCCATAGACCGGCAATACCCAGTCTGCCGCCAGGCTAATCACATTGAAAACACTCAGGGAAGCGACGAGAACCATGGCCGCCGAAAGGATGAGCGAGGCCGGGCGGCGCGACACACCGACCGCCAGAATAATCACGAGGGTGGCGAGCGCCAGCATCAGCGTGTAACCGCGGGCACTGGTTCCATATTCGGCAACATACGGAAGCGACCAGGCGCAAATCCCGGCCAAGGGCGCTCCCCAGTGCCACTGCAGAATCGGGCCGCACAGGATGTAAACGAAGACGGAAAACAGGATCGCGCCCAGGAAGGCGGGGACGCGCGCTGCTCGGGGACTGCGCTGGAATGCGGTCGCCAGATTCACCAGCAAACTGTGCGGGACCTGATTGTTCGGTTCTTTCCATATCCCAAGAGCACGAAAGGCACCAAGTCCAAGTTGGCGGAAATTGGGGCGCGCGAGCGCTTCGAAATCGGCGGCGCGGCGAATGCACTGCATGTCGCCGGCCGGATTGAGGCCCGTCCAGCCGTAGTACTCGATTGTATGCCATTCGTCGTAATCCAGCGGTCGGTCGAGCGCCGGGCCAGACCAGCGATGCGCGGCAAGCGCGGCCAGTGTGCCGACAAAGACGATCGCCGTAGTCCAGCGCGCGGCGGCGGACGGGGCGGCGAGCACAAGGGAGTTTGCGCCTGTCGTCATGTCGTCAGGAGGAGGGTTCATGTCCGATCGATAGCAGGCCCGTGCCGCGCGCCGTGTGCAGCTCCCGCCTGTCTTCCAAGCAGTTTCTGATACAGATCTTCGTACCGGGCGACGACGCGGCGAAGGTCGAATTCGCCCGCGACGCGACGCCGGCCGGCGGTCCCCATCCGCGCTGCGCGTTCGGGATCCCGGACCAGCTCGAGGATCGCCGCGGCCAGCGCTTCGGGAGATTGCGGCGGCACAAGCCGCCCCGTCTCCCCCTCGGCCACCAGTTCGGAAATCCCCCCCACGTCGGTGCTGACGGTCGGGAGCCCCGCCGCCATCGCCTCCAGCAGCGTCATCGGGAGACCTTCCGTGACAGAGGACAGGACGAACAGGTCGGATTGCGGCAACAGGGCATGAACGTCGTCGCGAAACCCCAGAAAACGGACGTTGCCCCGCAGTCGCAACTCGTCGCACAGCGACTCCAGCGCCGGCCGGTCGGGACCGTCCCCGACGATATCGAGAACGAAATCGGAAACCTCGTCGACGACAAGCCGCATCGCCCGCAGCAGCGTTCGCTGGTCTTTGGTGAGGCGG
>JBLMWR010000441.1:0-9144 GCA_050257335.1 Deltaproteobacteria bacterium
GCCCGTCAATCAAACTAGAAGGAGAGGCGATCGCCGCGGTAGATCCGTGCATTGCGGGGCCGCAGAATCGGCGCGCGCCTCGACCTAGAAAATTCCCAGATGATCGCGGGCTTCGTCGGTCATCCGATCGGGAGACCACGGCGGGGTGAGGACGAGCTTGATTTCGGCTTCCTTGACCCCTTCGACCTTTTCCAGCGCCAGCTTCGACTGCTGAATGATCTGGGGGCCGGCGGGGCAGGCCGGGCTCGTCAGCGTCATCTCGACCTTGACCTTGTCTTCCTCCTGCTGGATGTCGTAGACCAGTCCCAGATCGACAATGTTGATCATCAGTTCCGGATCGACGACCTGCTTGAGGGCGTCCAGGAGCGCTGCTTCGTCGGCCATAGTCGTCTCTCTCAAACTTCTGTGCGACGGCCCTTCCGGGCCGTCAAATGCGCCGGACGGCCCGGACGGGCCGGCCTGCAATCTCTGCACGCGGCCAGCCGGAATTCCATGTACAAATCTGTGAAGCGGACCACTTGGCCACCTAGCGGCTCCGCAACAGGATGTCGGTTCCCTGTACCTTGACTTCGTACGTCGCGATCGGCTCGATCGCCGGCATGCAGAGCGGTCGCCCCGTCCGCACGTCGAACCGCGCCCCATGCCGCGGGCATTCGATCGATGTTCCCGAAAGCTCTCCGTCGGTCAGGGGCTGGCCGTCATGCGAGCAGACGTCGTCCACGGCGTAGACGTCGCTGCCGATCCGCAAGACCAGCACGGCACGGTCGTCGAACACCACCGATTTTCTTCCGCCGGCGGGGATTTCGTCAAGCGTGGCAACTTTCTGGAAGTCGGACATTTTATCGATCGATCCCCAGTTTCCTTTTGACGGCGTGGCTGAGCGTTTCCCGCACGGCTTCCACCGCGATCCGGTCGTATACGCCGTGGAAAAAGCCCTCGACGATCATGTGCATGGCTTCATGGCGCGAGAGACCGCGGCACATGCAGTAGAAGATCTGCTCGGCGTCGACGCGGCCGGCCGTCGCCCCATGCGTGCAGCGCACGTCGTCGGCCTCGATTTCGAGCCCGGGAATGGCGTCGGCCCGGCAATCGGGGCTGAGCAGCAGGCTGTCGTTCCGCTGATAACCGTCGGTTTTCTGGGCCTCCGGATCGACGCGAATCATGCCCCGCCACACGACCCGAGCATCGTCGCGGAGCACGTCTTTGTACAAGAGATCGCTGCGGGTGCTGGGGGCCTTGTGCGTCTGCTGCGTGTAGTACGAGAGGAACTGGCGGTTGGTGGCGAAGGTGACGCCGTTCACCTCGGCGGACGCCCCCGGGCCTTCGAGAGTGACTTCCTGATGGATATGCGCGAGTCGGGCGCCGATTCCGCCGACCGTCCACTGCAGCGACGCGTCGCGGGCGACGAGCCCGGCCTGATGGCCCAGGTGCCAGACATGCTGGTTCCAGTTCTGAAGCTGGACGTATCGCAGGCTGGCCCCCGCTCCGACGAGGAGTTCGACCGCGCCGACGTGCAATCCCGGATTGTCTGCTGTCGCCGATCCGGTTTCCTCAAGCAGTGTGGCCGAGGCCCCCTCTTCGAGGATCACCAGCGTGTGGCTGAAATCGGCCGCGCCTGCCGCCGAGAGCCCGATCAGGCTGTACAGGGGCGCCTCGACGGTCACATTGCGCGGAACGTAGAGCACCGTCCCCCCGGTGCAGAAAGCGGCGTGCCAGGCCGCGAAACGGTCGGCCTCCGCGGGCACCGCCCGCGACATCAGGTGCGGTTCGAGAAGCTCCCGCTTTGTCCGCAGCAGCTCGGGGAGGGAACCGAACAGCACGCCCCGGCCGGCCAGGTTCTCCTCGAGACGGGCGACGACGCAGTGCCCGTCGAGATGCGAGATCGCGCCGCCAAATTCCGCTCTTTTCTCCAGCAGCGTTTCGAACTGCGCGGGAGCGGGCGCGGCGGCGGCGACGGCGAACCGCGCGGGTTGAAAGGCCCGCAGATCGATGCGCTTATATTCCTCGGGGTTGAGGGGCCCGGCGAGTTTCTGCTCGTAAATCTCGAACGCCGTCTTCCGGCGTTCGCTCATCCAGCCGGGCTCATTCCGTGATCTCAAGAACGCCTCGAAATCCGCGCGGGTAAAGCCGGCGGCCCGGGATGCCGGTGGAGCAGCAATGGACGCGAGTGTGGACATGGATTCTCTGGTACTTACGCGGAAGGCGTTACATACGACAGCTCAGGGGGCCCCGTCGGCCGGGGGTAACCCGGATTTGGGTCCCCAGCGGCCAATCGAACGCTGAAAGGATTCAAGGTGGCGAGCCGGACTCCGCACCGGCCACACGGTTCACCCCACCGAGCCTTCCATCTGCAGCTCGATCAGCCGGTTCATCTCGACCGCGTATTCCATCGGCAGTTCCTTGACGAGCGGCTCGATGAAGCCGGTGACGATCATCGAGGCGGCTTCGGCTTCGGAGAGCCCCCGGCTCATCAGGTAGAAGAGCTGCTCTTCGCTGATCTTCGATACGCTGGCTTCGTGCTCGATCGTGACATCGTCTTCGTTGATCTCGATGTACGGATAGGTGTCGCTGCGGCTGGCGCTGTCGAGAATCAGCGCGTCGCAAACGACGTTCGACTTGCAGTGCTTGGCGCCGTGAACGACTTTGGCCAGGCCGCGATAGCTGGCCCGCCCGCCCCCCTTCGAAATGCTCTTCGAGATGATGCGGCTGTAGGTGTTGGGAGCGCAGTGAACCATCTTGGCGCCAGCGTCCTGGTGCTGCCCCTTGCCGGCGAAGGCGATCGACAGCGTTTCGCCGCGGGCTCCCGGCTCCATCAGGTAGACCGCCGGGTATTTCATCGTCAGCTTCGAGCCCAGGTTGCCGTCCACCCATTCCATCAGCGAGTCGCCGTAGGCCATGGCCCGCTTGGTGACGAGATTGTAGACGTTGTTCGACCAGTTCTGGATCGTCGTGTACCGGCAGCGGGCGTTGCGCTTGACGATGATTTCGACGACGGCCGAGTGCAGGCTCTCGGAGCTGTACGTCGGGGCCGTGCACCCTTCGACGTAGTGCACCGAAGCCCCTTCGTCGACGATGATCAGCGTCCGCTCGAACTGCCCCATGTTCTCGGAGTTGATCCGGAAGTACGCCTGCAGCGGAAAGTCGATCTTCACTCCCTTGGGGACGTAGATGAACGACCCGCCCGACCAGACCGCTGAATTGAGGGCGGCGAACTTGTTGTCGTGCGACGGAATCACCGTCCCGAAATACTCGCGGAACAGCTCGGGATGCTCCCGCAGAGCCGAATCGGTGTCGGTGAAGATCACTCCCTGTCTGGCGAGGTCTTCCTGCAGGCTGCCGTACACCACTTCCGACTCGTACTGCGCCTTGACCCCCGCCAGGTATTTCTTTTCGGCTTCGGGAATCCCCAGCCGGTCGTAGGTCTTGCGGATGTCGTCGGGGACGTCATCCCAGCTCTTCTCCTGGCTGGCCGACGCCCGCACGTAGTAGTGAATGTCCTGAAAATTGAGGTCGGCCAGATGCCCGCCCCAGTTGGGGAGCGGCTTTTTGAAGAAGATCTCGAGCGCATTCAACCGGAAGTCGCGCATCCAGGCCGGCTCGTTCTTGATCGCCGAAATCTGGCTGACGATGTCGCGGTCGAGCCCCTTGCGGGCCGTGAACACGTATTTGTCGACTGGGTCGTGGAACCCGTACTGGTATTCTCCGACGCCGACTTCTTCTTCTGCGGAAGTTCTCAGATCGGTAGCCATGACTGGTCACTCCTTTCCGGCGCTCCAGGGAGGACCAGCCTTTCGGTTGGTGCCCGCCCCGCTCGCCGGGGAGATTAAGAATTGCTTTGATTTACGCTTTACCCGCAACTGCTTCCTGCGGCTTGTTCGCGGCGGCCACTTCCTGTTCTTCAGCAGCGACGTCGGGATGCCGGGCCCGGACGCCGGCGTAGCCCTGGTCGTGCAGTTCGTGCGCCAGCCGGGCGTCGCCGTTTTCGACGATTCGCCCCGCCAGCATCACGTGCGTCTGCTGCGGAATATTGAACTCGAGCAGTCGCTCGTGGTGTGTGATGATGAGGATCGCCATCTCCGGGCCCGACAACTGCGAGATCGCCTTGCTGACGAACCGCACCGCGTCGCTGTCCAGTCCGCTGTCCGTTTCGTCGAGGATTGCAAATTTCGGACGCAGCATGGCGAGCTGCAGGATTTCCATGCGCTTCTTCTCGCCCCCCGAGAAACCGTCGTTCAGGTACCGCCGGGCGAAAGCCGGATCGATCCCCAGTTCGTCCATCCGCGTTTTCAGCTCTTTGCGGAAGTCTCGCATGGGAATCAGCCCTTCCCCCTCCTTGCGGTTCGGGTTGCGGACGTTCGACACGGCGTGCCGCAGAAAATCGGCCACTTTCACGCCCGGGATCGTGACCGGATATTGAAAAGCGAGAAACAGGCCAGCCCGGGCGCGGGCGTCGGGTTCGAGCTCGGCGAGGTTCTGGCCGTCGATCGAGATCGTCCCCTCGACGATCTCGTATTTCGGGTGGCCCATCAGGGCGTAGGCGAGGGTACTTTTCCCCGAACCGTTCGGTCCCATCAGGGCATGGATCTCCCCCTGCCTGACCTCGAGGTTGACTCCCTTGAGGATCAGCTTCTCGTCGACTGCGACGCACAGGTTTTGAATCTTCAGAACGCTTGTCATTTCCCGCACGTTTCTTGAATTAGTATTACCTGCAAGCCCACGAGCCCGTATCTCGCGGGTCCGTTTCCAATGCTGTCAGCGCCTACGCCTCCACAAGCTCAGGCACGCTGGCATACCCGCTGTGATGCGGCACGGGGAGCACGTCGCTCGCGCCGCGCGCCAGCCGCTTCGCCTTGATTTTGTCCTGAATCCGCATCAGACCTTCCAGCAGCGCCTCGGGTCGCGGCGGGCAGCCGGGGACGTACACATCGACCGGCACTACCAGATCGACCCCCTTGACCACGTGGTAGCCCCATTTGAAGTACGGCCCGCCCCCCACCGTACACGCTCCCATCGCGATCACATACTTCGGATCGGGCATCTGCTCGTACAAGCGTCGCACCCGGCTGGCCATCTTGAACGTCACCGTCCCGGCGACGATCATCAGATCTGCCTGGCGCGGCGTGGCCCGGAACGCGCCGGCGCCAAATCGGTCCATGTCGAACCGGCTCGCGCCGGCGGCCATCATCTCGATCGCACAGCATGCCAGACCGAACGTCATCGGCCAGATGCTCGCCTGCCGGGCCCAGTTCATCGACTGTTCCAGCGTGGTCATGATCACGTTTTCTTCGAATCGCCCCTCGATCCAGGTCATGGTTTTCTCTCACGTGTCCGATTATGAATACTGGCCGTTTACTGCCGGTTTTCCGTTAGCGCGCCCGCACGGCCGTGAACAGGCCATGCTAGTCAACCTGCCGATCACTCTCAACCGCCAGCCGGCAATGCTTGCAGCTCCGCCGCCTCAAACTCGCAGCAGTGATGGCCGTCGAGGCAGCAGTGCGTCAGTCGCACTTCCGTCCCCAGAGCCTGCTGAAATACCTCCCGTTCCAGTCCGCAGATGCCGCGATCCTCTTCGGCCAGCTCCTGATAGGGACAGTTGTTCTCTCGCAAAATCGGGAGCGCGCCTTCGGCCCCGACTTCTACGTCGTATCCGCGGCTGAGAAGCGAATCCCCCAGCCGCCGCATCCGATCGCTCAATGCTCCGTCGCCAAAGCGCCCCAGTCGGGACACGAGCGCATCGCGAATTCGAGAAGTGATTGCCTGCCGGATCGCCGCATCGGGGATGTTGCGGATCTCGCGCCACAAGATCAGCGCCAAATCGCCGTAATTGTCACCCAGTTGCCGCAACCCCTTGTCAGTGACCCGGTAAACATAATGCGGCCTTCCGCGTCCAGTGCGGACCAGGTCGCGGGCGACGAACCCGCTCCCCTGCAACCGCCACAGTCGCTGCCGTACTGCCGTTGCCGTCACCCCGATCGCCGTGCAGATGTCCTGCACGGTCTTGGGACCGATGCGGTGCAATTCATTGAGGAATTGCCCGTCCGATTGTTCGAGTACGGTTTTCATGGGAGGTCACCCTCGCAGGGGCCAATCCTCAACTCATTGTCCCAGAACGGCTTAATTCTGGACTGTGGAAACGTACCAGCCTCTGTTGAATTGTAAACACTATGAATAATTTTGACAACCAAAATTGTGAAAAAGTCTATGAATTCCCGAAAGTGGCGAAAATTCGTATGTTTCAACCGTTTACTGATGAGACACAGCCCAGACTTACGTCTAAAAAGCCTCGGCTGCACCTCACCGCCAACGCAAACGTTTGACCCCTGACTCATCACACTGAGACGCGTTATACTGACGCCATGGACGACCCTGCCGAAAACTTGTCGCCAAAATCGCTCAAGGGAGACCGCGAGGCGCTGCTCGTGGAATGGAGCGACGGCGTCGCTCACCGCATCCCATGGGGGGTGCTGCGCGATCGTTGCCCGTGCGCCACCTGTCGGCAGAAGCGGTCGCAGCCGGCGCCGGTCTTCAACATCCTCAAACCCGAAGAAGCCGGTCCCGTCCGGGCCACCGCCATGTCCCCGATCGGCAACTACGCCTACCAGATCGACTTCAGCGACGGACACAAGACGGGGATCTTCTCGCTTGAACTTTTGCGCGAACTGGGTGACGAACAGGGGATGTCGAACGTGGAAGATAGAAAAACATAGAAGTTCGAAAATAGAGGATCGCGACGCAAAGTCGTGCTGCCTCCCAGGCCCGCCGGCTGTATCCGGCGGGAACTTTCGTGTGCTCGAGGAACCGCCCCATTTCCTCCCACCCCGTCATCACGACCGCGCGCCTTTTGCTTCGCCCGTGGCGTGACGCCGACCTGGCTCCGTTCGCCGCCCTCAATGCCGACTTGCGCGTGATGGAATTCTTCCCGGCCGTTCGCACTCGGGCGGAAACGGTGGAGCAGGTGGCACGCATCCGCGAACATTTCGATCGTCATGGATTCGGCAATTGGGCGGTCGAGGCCCCCGGCGTCGCCCCGTTTATCGGCTTCGTGGGACTGGGCATACCCCGCTTCGAGGCGTCCTTCACCCCCTGCGTCGAGATCGGCTGGCGGCTGGCGTTCGAGCAGTGGGGGCGCGGCTACGCCACCGAAGCCGCCCGCGCGGCTCTCGAATTCGGTTTCGACAAACTCGGGCTCGACGAAATCGTATCGTTCACAGTGCCGACCAATCACCGTTCGCGGCGAGTCATGGAACGTCTGGGAATGACTCATTCGTCGTCCGAGGATTTCGATCATCCGCTGGTTCCCGAGGGGCACCCGCTCCGGCGCCACGTTCTCTACCGGCGGTCGCGCACCAATTCGAAAACGTCCCGGGCAGATTCCGCGGACTGATTCGCATTTCCGATGCTGAATGCCAACACCATCGCCCTCGGCGCCTGGCTGCAGAGGATGGCTGCACGCGACGTGACGTTTGGTGGGTGTGCATCGGGCGTTGAAGCCGCCGCGAACGATTGAGAGCGCGGCGCGATGCGGCAGGATGCCGCTTCCATGTAGAAGCGGCATCCTGCCGCATCAGGAGCGTCTCTTGCAATCCGCAAGGTGATTGCATCAACCATCGCCGGACTCGAGCGTTCCGTTTCCCTCGATAAAGAGCTGCTTCACCGACGGCCGCATCAACACTACGATCGTGAAGACGCCCAGGACGGTGCCGAACGGCATCAGCATGCAGGCCACTGCCGCTGTAACCAGACAGAACATGTACCGGCGGTGCTCCCGAAGATAGCCTGCCGCGAGCAGCAGGCAGACGGCCAACGACCAGAGGGTCACGATCATGACGCCGGCGACGGTGGCAAAGATCCCGCCCATGGCGGCAGCGGGAAAGGGTTCGTTCCCCCTGTCGGGGAAGACCCCCGAGAGCAGTGCGATCCCGAGCGCCAGGTGGAACATCGGAAGACAGCCCATGAGGGCCACGATTCCGGCGACGACATAGTGGAATATTGAAAGCAGCTTCAGATGTTGCAGATCGTCGTTCATCCCGGTGCTCCGACTGGAACCCCATGCCCCGATTGTAGCCCGAGGGACTGCACGCCGGGAAGCCCGGACGCAAGTCCCGGGTTTTGGTCCCGGTTGGTTGACGATCCTCGCAAGGTTGTTGACCGACCCGCTCCAATGGTGGACAATCCGGCCCATTCTCCATGATTCAACTCCCCGCAAGTCCGACGCCGAACGCCCGCGATACCGCCTGGCTCGTCGTCGCGCTGCTGGTCCCGGTGGCGCTCCTCAACTATCTCGACCGGCAGATGCTCGCCCAGATGAAGTCGTCGATGATGGGGGACGTCACCGACATCGCCACTGATGCGAACTGGGGGATCGTTCTGGCGGCCTTCAAGTGGGTCTATGCGCTGCTGAGCCCGGTGGGGGGGTACATCGCCGATCGGGTCAGCCGCCGGCACGTAATCGCGGCGAGCCTGTTCGTCTGGTCGGGCGTGACATGGGCTACAGGGCACGTCGAATCGTTTTCGCAGCTCGTTGCGGCGCGGGCCGTCATGGGGATCAGCGAGGCGTTCTATATGCCCGCCGCCCTGGCCCTCATCACCGACTATCATTTCGGCGAAACGCGCTCGCGGGCGGTCGGCATTCACCAAATGGGGATCTACGCTGGAAACATCCTCGGCGGGTTTGCGGGGTACGTCGCCCAGGCTCCCAGCCTCGGCTGGCGGTGGGCCTTCAGTGCCTGCGGCCTCGTGGGCGTCGTCTATTCGCTCCCCCTGTTCCTGCTCGTCAGGAACCCCGCGCCGGCTCACGAGGACACCGTGCGACCTTCACCGCTCTCGGCAATCCGGGGGCTGTTCAGCAACGTGGGGTTCATTCTGCTCGTGCTGTACTTTACGCTGCCGGCGCTCGCCGGATGGGTGGTGCGGGACTGGATGCCCGACATTCTCGCCAGAGAGTTCGGGCTGGGTCAGGGGAAAGCGGGGATGTCGGCGGTCCTGTACGTGCAATTGGCGTCGCTGGCGGGGGTCGGAATCGGCGGCTGGCTGGCGGACGACTGGATGCGGCGCTCGGTGCGCGGTCGGATCTTCGTCAGCGCCCTGGGGACGTCGTTCTTCCTGCCGGCCCTTTTCGGCGTGGGGAACGCCGGCACGCTGGAG
>JBLMWR010000442.1:0-12858 GCA_050257335.1 Deltaproteobacteria bacterium
CGTGATTATTGAGAGGGAAGCACGGGCTTGGAAGCCCGTGCTACGGAAGAAATTCACGAAACCGACTTTAGAATAGAGAGGTATGTCTTCCAGGAGAGAACGCCTGATGCGCCGAACGTTATTGCTTCGAGCTGTTTTTTCGAGTTCGCTTGTCGCCTCCGTGCTTTTAGCAGCGGCCCGCGCCGAAGAGCCGGTCGCAAAACCCGCGCCCGAGTTCGCCGACATTCCGGCCCGGGAGGTGGTCCGCTTCGAGCCGGCGGAAGCCGAAAGCCGTGTTCCCGAACACTTCCGCCTCGCGGCGCACGACTTCGAGGCCCGGTCGCGGGCTGTGCGGGCGGGGAGCAGATTCCGGATGGTGCGGGTCACTTTTCCCTCCCCGGTGACGACCGAGATCGCGGAAAACAACACGGTGTACGGCGAATATTTCCAGCCGGCGGGAAAGGGGCCGTACCCGGCCTGCGTCGTGCTCCACATTCTGGGGGGTGATTTTCTGCTGGCGGAGACGGTGGCCTCGCATCTGGCGCGGCAGGGGGTGGCGGCGCTGTTCATCAAGATGCCCTATTACGGACCGCGCCGCGGCAAGGATTCACCGAAGCGGATGCTGTCGGAGGACCCCCGCGAGACCGTCGCGGGAATGACGCAGGCGGTGCTCGACATCCGGCGGGCGACTGCGTGGCTGGGGGAGCGCGACGAGGTGGACGAAGAGCGGCTGGGGATTACGGGGATCAGCCTGGGGGGAATCATGTCGGCTCTGGCGGCCTCGGGAGAGCCACGGCTGAAGAACGTGGCCATCGTTCTGGGAGGCGGCAACTTCGCCGACCTGTTGTGGGCCAACCCCACCGAGCGGGCGCAGAGGTTCCGCGAGAAATGGCTGGCGGAGGGGGGAACGCGCGAGACGTTCCGCGAGGTGGTCTCCAGAATCGACCCGGCGACGCACGGCCATCTCATGAAAGGCCGGCGGGTGCTTTTGATCGAAGCTAAAAACGACGAGATCATTCCGCCGGAAAGCGCGAAGGCGCTGTGGGAATCGATCGGCCGTGAACCGAATCTGGTGTGGCTCGACGCCGGGCACTACACCGCGATCCGGTATCTGCCGCAGGAGCTGGTGCGGCTGGACCAGTTTTTCAACGGAAAGTGAGTAGCATGGGCTTCCAAGCCCGTGCCAGGGGGCGCAGCCGCTCACTTCTTCGCGCGGCCCGACTTCACGGGCTTGTACTCGTGGTCGCGCTTGCGGATCACCCTGGCCGATTCGATGACGTCGTCTTTGCGCAGCGCCAGGGCGACGTCGAGCCCTTCGATGATGCGGCCGAACACCGTGTGGCCTCCCTCCCCCCGTTTCGGGTCGGCATTGAGGTGGTCGGTGGGTCGGTGGGTCAGAAAGAACTGCGACCCTCCGGTGTCTTTTCCGGCGTGGGCCATGCTCAGGCTTCCCTGAAAATGCTTGCGGGCCTTTTCGCTGTAGCACTCGCAGGCGATGGTGTAACCGGGCCCGCCCTGGCCGTCGTTGCCGGGGTCGTCGTCGAGCGTATTCGGGTCTCCCCCCTGGGCCATGAAATCGGGAATGACGCGGTGAAACTTCGTGCCATCGTATTTTTTCGAGGCCACGAGGCTGATGAAATTCGCCACCGTGTTGGGGGCTTCGTTCTCGAACAGCTCGAGCACGATGTCTCCCTTGTTCGTCTTGAACAGAACGCGGGGCAGGTTGTCGGCCTTCGCCTCTTTCGCGCGGATCTCCTGTTCCGTCTTCCACAATTCGGCCTGTTCATCGCATCGCTTCGAGAAATCTTCCGAACCGGCGGCGGTGGCGGGGTCGGCCTTGGCCGCCCGCTTCGACAGCTCCTTCGCCTTCTCAAAGTCGTTCGAGTTGAAATGCGCCATGCTGTCGATGACCATCAGCCGGGGACTGGCGTCCCTGCCTTCGGTCAGCGGGTCGGCCAGCGCCATCACGTCGGCGTAGCGGTTTTCCTGGAACAGCATGCCGACGACCTGCTCGATCAAATTCGATTTCGCCGTTCCGGACTTGATCAGCTTGTTCAGCGTGGCGACTGCATCGGCGTACTTTTGCGTCTGGATGGCCTTGCCGATCACGAACTGGGCGGCGATGGCGTCGGTGGGATCTTTCTCGAAGACGGCCGGCGCGATCTTCGCCATTCGCGGCTGGATTTCACCGACGAATTCGTCGCGGAGCGTCTCAAATTCCGCCTGAATCTTCCTTTTCCCCTCGATGTCCGCGGACTGGGAGCGCTCCTGCAGGTCTTCGAGCGACTTGATGATTTTTTCGCGGCGGGCGACCAGCTCGGCCCATTGCCGGCCGATGTCTTTGGAACTCCCCTTATCGCCGTTCTTGGCACCCGTTTCGGCCTTTTTTTCGGTCCCCTTTTTTCCGGCCGGGAGGGGACCCTCGGCGCCGGCGGGCTGCGACAAAAAAACGCCGCTTGCCAGCAGAGCAGAGAGCACCAAAAAAATCGCCAGACGCTTGCGTTGCATGGGGGACTCCGATGAAGCACCGGCACCCTGGGCCGGCAAAGGAACCACGCGGGTGGAATCAAGAAAGCGAGTGTAGGCGACCGCCGGCGACGTGAACAGGGCAAGCAGGCGATTTCGAATTTCGGAATTCGGATTTCGGAATTGCAGGCGTCGGCTGCAATGGCTCGCTCGTTCGCGAACGGAGGTTGGGAACGAGTTGGCTTTCCACTGCTCCACTCACCCGCTCCAGGACTCCGTCACTCCTGCGCACGCCGTCTGCCGGTTTCCGCGAGCCGCTTCCATTCATAGCATCGTCCTCTCCGTCATGAACGGCAGAGTCCGATCGGGGGGGCAAACGCAGGAGTGCTTCAGGCCGTCGGCGGCACGTCCGAAAATAACGCAAGGCGATGGTTGTTTCCCAGAGAGGCTGTCCCCCAGGTTCGATTTTTCGACAGCCTCGGACCGTGAATCGGAGAATTTGCCGTGCCGCAGTTCCTTCACCAGGCGTCGGACGATCAGATCGCGCTGGCCCTGTGCTTCGGGGCCGTCTTGGTTTCGGGTCTGATCATGCACTTCAGCCACCATGTCGGACGATTGACGGGCAAGATTCGTCTGCACGAAACGCCGGACCAGACGGGATTGTTGCTGCACGAGGCGCAGCCGGTGCATTCGCTCCAGCCGGCGGAAGCCGCCGTCCGTGAACGAGCGGCATAGCGTCTGGTTCGAGGATCGTCGCCGGCGTCGAACAGGTCCCTTTCAGTGCATTGAGCATGAATCCCGTCGCCACCGACCCGATCCGTTCCGAATTCGCCGCGAACCCCGACTTCCGGGAGCTGCTCGAGGAATTTGCGACAGCCATGCCGGTGCGCCGGGACGGACTGCTCGACGCCCACCGCAGCGGCGCGTACGACCTGCTGCAGATGCGGGCCCATCAACTGAAAGGGGCCGGGGGCGGGTTCGGGTTCCCGCAACTTTCGGAACTGGCGGCCGAGCTGGAGAAGGCGTGCCAGGGGCAGGACCCGGCAAGAATCGCGGAGACCCTCGAGGCCGTCGTCAGGTACCTCAACCGGATCACGGCTTAAGGCGCTTGTGGCACACCTTGCAGCGGACCCTGCGGTTCACCAGCGTGCCGCATTTGGGGCAGCGCTTCTGCTTGAGCGCTTTGACGTACGGGGTGCGGGGACGAAAAACCATGATCGACGTGCCTGCCAATTCAAAACGAACTTCAATTTGCCGATTCGGGAATCAAGTTTTGTAGCGGAAACCAGAGTGTTTGGCAAGCGGGTGGTGTCCTGATTTGGGGTTGCCGCACAGAAAGCACCCCGGCTGCCCCGCAGCCGAAAGATGGTCGATTCACGGAACGGCGTTATTCAGCCCCCAGCGGCTCTTTCTGCAAAAGCAGGAGCCGTTCGGCGCGCATGACGACTTCGAGATCCTTGTTCTTCAGGGCTTCCTTCAGGCTGGGGATCGCCAGGCGGCCGAGGTCCTTGAGGCGTTTCTCGGCCTGCTCGCGCTTCGCATAGCTGGAGTCGCCCAGCTCGGCCACGAGTTTCTGGACGTCGTCGCGCAGCCGCGGATTGACGTTGCGGGCGATGACGAGCGCCACGCGCTTCACCTTCGTATTCTCGGGCTCGACGGTGAGCGGGGTCATCTCGTCGATGGCTTCCTGCGGCATCCGGAAAACAAGCTGCATCCCGTCGCTCTCGAAGAAGTGCTTCGCGTAGAGCGAGTGCAGCAGGTTGATCTCGGCTTCCTTGAGCCCCGCGGCCGCCAGGCGTTTTCGCAGCTCGCCGCTCGTTTTCTCCTTGTACTCATCGCTGTCAGCGGCGAGGGGGTCGGAGAGAGGAATGTCGGCGAGGGTGGCTTGCGTTGCCGGCTGTCCGGCGGGGTTGGGCTGCCCGCCGTGCGGACTGGCGCCGGGCGGGGTCGCGGGCTGATTGACGACCACGGCTCCCGGGGCGGCGACGACGACTCCCGCCGCGGCGCGAACCACTGCGACCTGGCGCGGCGCGGCAGGCTGACCCGCCGGCGGCGTGG
The DNA here is from genome assembly GCA_050257335.1 of Deltaproteobacteria bacterium. Classification (GTDB taxonomy): domain Bacteria; phylum Planctomycetota; class Planctomycetia; order Planctomycetales; family Planctomycetaceae; genus JACQFH01. Next base: position 4,504 of record JBLMWR010000442.1, read on the forward strand.
TTCCGGGCTGGTTCGCCGGGGTGCCGCCGGGCGCTCCGGGGGCCGGCCCGATCTTATCCACCCAGCCGAGACGGCGGCCTTCGGGACCGGGGACGATCAACAGAACGTCATGCAGGGCGTGCTTGCCGAGGTTGGCGATCTTGTACTGCTCGGGCCCCCCGTCGACGCGCACGGTGAGCGTCGTCTGGAACTCGAGATCGTAAGCCAGGAACCGCTCGATCCGGCCTCCCTTCTTCAACTGCAGATAAAGTCCCCCCAGGTCGCGCGCCCGATGGAACCAGTGTCCCTCGGGGATGTAGGCCAGCGCCTCACGATTCGTGAGCTCTTTGGAGAGCTTCAGGTCGAGCCAGCGCAGGCGGTTGGATTTTCCCTCGGAGCGCGGCCACTGCGCGACGGGGCGGCCCGCTGCGATCCGCAGGTCGATGTCCACCACCTCGGGGGGCTCGCCGTAAAGGGCCATCACCCCCAGGGGGGAGGGGGCGGGCTTTTCCGATTCGCGCCGCCGGCTGCGGTCGGTCTCGACCACGCCCGGCATGGCGCTGGTGTAGTCGCTGAGGGAGTTGATCGACTTCCCCTGGGGTTCCCCCAGCCAGACCGACCATTCGTGAAGCTCGAGAGGAGGGGCGTCTTCGGCACGGGCGCGGCGCGACGGAGAGACAGAGAGGAGACAAAGAATCAGGACGACGATTCGCGTCGCCGCGGTCAGTATTTTCGTTAATCGGTCAAAGTCGCATTGCATGGTCGGACAGTCGTGGCCAGATCAAGAGAAAAGAAGGGACGGGTTATCGCGACGAAAAGGAAAATGAAACGATGCCTCACGCAAAGACGCAAAGGACGAGAGACCAGGCGTGTCAGTGCAATGCAAGCGGTACCTCGTAGAGTGAGGGTGAACGGAATTCTTTGCGCCTTTGCGTCTTTGCGTGATGATCTTGTTTTCCTTTCCGCGACTTTCACGCGGTGGGATTCATTACTTTACTTTCCGCGGTCGCTGATGAAGAGGATGCGTTTGCCGTCGGGGGACCAGGCGGGGTCGAAGTTGAGAGTGCCGGCGTCCTGATTCGGGATGATCACAGGCGCGTCGTCGCCGTCGGGAGCGAGCAGGTGCAGCCGCTGCGGATCGTCCATCTTCTCTTTCGACCACAAAAGGAGCTTCGCGTTCGGGGCCCAGGAGGGGGGGCCGCCGATCAGGCCGCGGTGCCGCATTGTCTGCCCCTTCTCGGATCCGGCCGCGTCGATGATGTACAGCTCGATCTTGCCGGCGCGTTCATCGACGAACGCGACCCGCTTGCCGTCCGCCGACCAGCGGGCGCAGCCGGGGCGCTTCTGGTACGGCTCCTGCAGGATCTTTTTGGGCATTCCTTCGATCACGTCGTAGACGTAGATCGACTGGTTTCCCTCGTGGCTGCTGACGTAGAGAATGCGGCTGCCGTCGGGGGAAAAGCAGGGCACGGTCCCGGGAAAGAGCCATTGCCGCCCCTTGCCGTCGGCGTTCATGATCCACACGCCGACCTGCGCTTTGTCGGGATTCTGCTCGGCGATGCTGAAAACGATCTGCCGATCGTCGGGGGACCAGGCGGCGAAGGCCCCGGCGCCCAGGTCCTTCAGGTCGGAGCCGTCGTCCTTGACCACAAACACGTGGCTGTCGGCGGCGGCGGCGTCCATGGGATGGGCGTGAAAGACGACGAGCTTGCCGTCGTTCGACCAGGAGGGAGCGGCGTGCCAGCGCTTTCCGGGGGCCTGGGCGAGCTTCTTCACGTCGGTGCCGTCGGCGTTCATGACGTACACGGCAAGCTGCGGTCCCTCGGCGGCGAGGAGGCCGTTCCCGTTCAGAATACCGGCTAACACGACGAGCAGGGCCGCGAGCGCTCCGGGCAAGGTAGAAATCCGAATTGTCATTGGCTGATTCAGGAACAAGATACGCATGAATCCACCAGGGGGCTTACGCCCCCCGCTCGCCGAAACAGGTTACTTTGACGCTGGTGCTGCGCTTTCATTTGCTGGTGGCGGTTTGAGCTCTAGCGCTTCGCGATACAGCCGGGCGTTAGCCCAGATGACGCGGTCGCCGACGTCTTCGTCTTCGCCGAAATCGACCTCCAGCCGCAATTGCTTCGCACCCTTGACGGGAACCTCGACCGGCAACGGCTTCTCGCCGGAGCGGAAGTCGGGCTTCACGAACACCTCCTTGTCGTCGACCCAGACGCGGCAGAGGACCCGTCCCCGGTCGCCCACTTCCTCGTCGAAGCCTAGGAGAGCCCGAAACGTGGCGAATTCGCCCTCCAGATCGTAGGTCAGAACGCAGCGGGAATGGACCGCCAGCCCGCGGGTGTACGTCTTGCCGTCGATCTTGAGCGGCCGGTTGTTCCAGGCCTTGTCGCGGACGTAGGGCATCACGCGGTCGAAGTACGGGACCTGTTCGACCGAAATCGGAGTCAGCTCGGAGAGGTTCACCATCTTGGTGTTGCGGCCAGTGACCTCGACGACCGCTTCCCGAGGGAACGCGATGTCGCGGCCCCAGGCCGGCTTCACCTGGAACGTTTTGTCCTCCAGGGCGACCCAGGCGCCCGAGAGCGCGTCGCCGCTGGCCAGCCGGAACACCTGGTAAGGGCCTTTCCAGACGCGGGTTGCGGGATGCGCCGCAAGCACAAGCGCCTGCACACGCTCGAGCTTGATCGACCGCTCCTGTCCTTCGTACACGATCTTGAGGCCAGTGTCGCTGACGGAATGCAGCCGGCCGCTGACTTCCGCCAGTCCCCCATCTTTGGAGAGGACCAGGGCAAAATCATCTTCGCCCGGCTTGGCGAGCTGCTGGTCATACTTCGTCTTCACTTCGGGCTTGCCCCCGTCGAAGAGGAGGCCGCGGACCTGAACGATCGGCACCTCGAGAGCCGACTGCCAGGCGGTTTCCAGCGTGACCTGTTCGGCATTGCCGCGCACGATTTTTCCTTTGAGGACGTCGCCCCCTTCGAGCTGGAGCGTGGCGAGGCGCGCGACTTTCGCGGCCGAACCCTCGGCCAAGGCTTCGATTTTCGCCTGGTCGCTGGTGTGGCCGGCGGCCTTGAGCGTGGCTTTGGCCGTGCTGTTGTCGTCGAAGGTGAGCGTGATTTCGAGATCGCTTTCGAACAGGTCGCGCGCCGGAGGTTCGAAATAAAAGTCGGCGACGGAGGCCTGACCGATGCGTTCGACGGCGATCTTCCAGTGCGGAGACTGCGACACGTCGAGCCGCCAGACGCGAAACTGCGGGCGGCAGACGATGGCGACCTGTTTGATCCCCCGGGCGGCCAGTCCCGTGGCGCGGACGTGCACGTCACGGATCCCGTTCCCCCCTTCGGCAGCCCCCACCTGGACGAGGTCGCGGTTCTCCTGCCCGAGCCATTCCATCGCCAGTTTCGTCTGGTGCTGAAACGTCACCCGCTGCAATTCATCGAGAGCCACGGTTTGCGGCGGATCGGACTTGACCGCCAGTTTTCCCTCCTTGAGCTCGACCTGCGGGCCGTGGAACTGCTTGTCTTCAATGTTGGTGACGGAAACGGCCGGCGGCGGCGCGGGCTGACCTGGTTGGCCCGGCTGAGCGGGCCGGCCGGCGTTCGGCGGCGGTTGGCCTTTGACAGCAGTGCCGGCGGGCTGCGCAACCGCCTTTACCTGGGCCGAAAGTGGTTCCGCAAGGAAGGTCAGGCAGATCGCGAGGCAAATTGAGGCGGTCAAGGTCGAGCGGAATAGCACATGCGCCGATGAACATTCGATTGCATTCGTGGGAGGTCTCGCGTGCATCTGCAGTGCGGTGGTGGCTCCCAATCGCCCGTAGGCCGGCCTTCCAGGCCGGCCGCGCGTATTTACGCGACCATTGAGGGAGTTGCGTGTACGGCGACTCACTCTGAGGACCGCGTTTGGGCAACGTGACAGGTTTCGAACGGCCGGCCTTGAGGGCCACCCTACGACACCCCCCCTCAATCCCCCCGTGAACGGGGGGAGGCTCGCGCGCTGCTGACGCGGCGGGTTTGCAAGCCTTCGACGAACGGCACGCGGAGCGTGCCTGCTACGATGCGGCATGCTCATTTCGCGCTCTTTTTAACCGGAGCGGCTGATTTGGCCGGGGCAGGCGTTTTCGCGGGCGGGGCGGCCTTCGCGGGGGCCGCCTTCGGCGTGGCTTTCGGCGGCGGGGGAGGAGCCGCGTCGGGGTCTTCGGCCCGCTTCTCGACAGCCAGCCGCTTGTAGTAGGCCTCGAGGATCGCCTGATAGTGCGGCGGGAAACCTTCCGTCAGCGATTGCAGGATGCGGTCGCGCTCGTGCGGCGGAAGCTCGCCCCAGCGGTCCCCCTGGTCGCGCGTGCCGTGCAGGTCGCCCATGCCCCCCGGCCCGCTGCGGACGTTCGAGGCGGTCGCGGGGCGCGTGGGATTGGGGTTCGCGCCGCTCCCCATCGACTGCCGTTCCTTTTCCAGCTCGGCAATCAGCTTGTCGAGCTTGGCGACGGCTTCCTCCTGCGAAAGTTGCGTGGGTCTGGCGGTCGTCTTTTTGGAAAGGTGACTGGCCGCCACCTTCATGTCGTGCGTGATGTCTTCCAGAGGGGTGCCGGTAGCGTCTTCCTGCGCCCGGGCGCCGATCGCGACGCCGAAGACAAACGCGGCGGCGAGCGTGATTCGAGAGATCGTTTTCATTTTCGCGTTCCTGTCGATTGTGATTCAGGAAAACCGGAAACGGCGGCAGGCACCCGGTCGGGTCACTGCTGCAATTCGTCTCCGCGTTCGACGGCGATCCGTTCGGTGACGTCGTGGACGTCTTCCTGGCGCCCCTGCAGCGATTCGATGCGCTTTGTGAGGATCGCCGGCAGGTCCTTGAGGTCGGCCGGACGCTTCTTGTCTACGTCCCTGGTGTCGCGATTGACGCGGACCTGAAGCATGCGCACCATTTTCAGCTCGGCGATGATCCGGTTGAGCTGGCGCTGACGGTCGGAGGCGTTGCCGGCCTGCTGCCGTCCCGAGTCGCTCTGCGACGGAAGCTGCTTCATCGCGTCCAGCAGCGCCTGCAGGTCTTCCTCGATCTGCTTTTCGGCGGCGACGACCTCTTCGGACGCGTCGGCCGCGGCAAGCCGCTCTTTGACGTCGGTCATCCCGTCGGTCACGCTCCGCAGGGCGGCCGGAAGGGCAATGCCGAATTCGGTTTCTTCGACCAGGGCCGTCAACCCCTCGCCGATGACGATCAGTTTTCCCTCACCCCCCGCCAGGGCCATGACCGAGGTGATGACGTTACGGGCGCCGTCTTTGACGCGCGGCCCGAGGCGTTCGGTGGACTGGCGGATGGCCACCTGGCCTTCCAGCATCTGCACGATCCCTTCGATGGTGCGTTTCTTGATCTCGGCCCGCAGGCGGTTGAGGAGTTTTTCGGCCTCGGCGGAAAGCTGCTCGCGGGCGTATTTGAGCGAGGCCAGGGCTTCGCCCTGGGCGTCGTCGGCCCCGGACGCATTGCCGTTTCCGAAGCTGGTCTCGGCGCTCGACATGCTGCCGGCGGCGCGAATCAGCTCGGTCCGGGCGCCGGCCCCGGCGTCGCCCAACTGCACGGCCGTCTCGCTGATCCCTTCGGTCGTCTTGCGGTTGTCGGCCTGATCCTTGCGCATGGCCGCGAACTTCTCTTCCGTCAGTGCCGCTTCGAGCTTCCGCTCTTCGGCCCGGAGCGATTCCAGGGCCTTCTTGAGGGATTCGAGGGCGCGGGTCTGGTGCGGACGGGCTTCGTCGAGACGGCTGGCTTTCAGGCCGACCAGCGCCTCGTCCATGCTCTTTCCGGCGTCTGCGATCGTCTCGACGTCCTTTGCGATCGCCTCGGTTTTCTCGCGCGTCTCCTGCTGAGCGGCCGTCAACGACTTCAGCGTCGGCTCGGGCGATTTTTCGTCCCCGTCCGCTTTGGCGTCGGGCGGGGAATCCAGGGCTTTCTTGTCGGCGTCCTTCACTCCGGCCAGCTTCTGGTTGGCCTGAATGTGCGCTGTCTGGCGTTTGATCAGCTCCTCGAGCGTCGCCATCTTCTGGCGCAGGTCCTCGAGCTGCTTTTCGATCGCCGCCGACTGATCGGTCGCCGCTTTCTCGCGTTCCTCTTCCTTGATCGCTCCGTCGAGGCGGCGGAGCAGATCGCGCATGAGGCGCAGGCGTTCCAACTGCAACTGGAAATCGAGGTCGGGGGAGAGGAGCAACTGCTCGAGCCGCTGGAGCTTGGCGAGCAACTGCTTCTCCTCGACGACGGCGTCGCTGTATTTGAGCGAGCTGAGGGCCAACTGCACCTCCTTCATCTGGAGCTGGATCAATTCTTCGCGGGCGTATTTCAGGCCGATGAGGAGCCGCGAGGCATTCTCGGGCTCGAGTCCTTTGAGGGCTTCGGAGAGGCGGAACATCCGCTCTTCGAGCTCGGCCATCTGGGCGGTGACTTTGGCCTGGAGAAAGCTCAGCTCTTCGTTCTTGCCGACATCCGTCGGCCGGCGCTGGCCGAGGCCCTCTTTCGGCTTGTCATCTTTTTTCGGTTGCGAGGCGGGGGTGGCGGCGTCGGCCGCGGGGGGCTGGGCGGCCAGCCGGCCGGGGCGCACTACCGGCAGGACCACGAAAGGAGCCGCCGCGCAAATCGCCGCCAGCGCGCTCCAGAACCTCCGCCGGGGACTGACTCTCGCGTTCCTGCACATGTCGCATCCTCCCTTGTTCACGGGAAACATGTCGCGATCGGCGACGGGGTCGTCACTGACTTATATAAATCTGCCGTGGGGCAGGGTCAATTGCATTCCATTCGCCCGTTCACTCGTTTCCAGGCAGAGCTTGGGAACGAGAGGAGTCCCGGCAGTTGTCAAACTCGTTATTCATCGTCAAAGACTTCTTTAATCTGCTTCTTCTGCGTCTCTTCGGTCGTGGCGCGGATGTTGTCCTGCGCGGTGATGACGTGCCGCAACTGGTTGACGACGTCCACAAAGCTCTCCCACTGCGACATCTGGTCGAGGATCCGCCGCATCTGCTCGATCGCAGTTGTCTGCGCCGCGAGGGCCGCTTCGCGGCGCTCGTCGTCGATCGTCTCTCCGCCGGCCAGGGCCTCGAGCTTCGTGCGGAGGTCCGCCAGGGGCGTCTCGTGCAGCGCGCGCAGCGGTTGAATGATCGATTTTTCGAGCAGTTCGCGGGCCGCGGCGCTCCCCAGGTCGTTCAGCGTCATTTCCTGCAGGGTGCCGCCCAGCGCCCCGGCCACCTGCCACACCTGACGGGTCAGCGCCTGGTGGGTGCGGACGAGCTGTCCCGCGTCGGCGGGAGCGGAGACTTTGCGGAGCGCATCGAGCTGCCCTTTGGCGGTTTCCAGCGCCTTGGCGAAGCGGGCCCGCTGTTCGCGCTGCCGCGTGAGAATTTCGTAAAACAGCTCCTCCGGGCTGACGACCTGAAACGACAGCCAGCGGGATTCCGCCGACTGCATCCCCAGCACGCAGGCGTCGGCCGCCTTCCCGCGGATGCGGACGGTGGCCCCCGGAATCAGGGCGTATTCGGCGAGCGCGGCGACCGGTTCGCGCTCGACGTCGGCAGGCAGCTTGCTCCCCGCGTCGGCGGAAAACTTCTCCTCCAGCGGATGATGCATGGACGTCGCCGGCTTCGAGTCGACGATCCGTGTCTCCTCCAGATCGAGCGACAGCTCGGCGACTCCGAAATCATCGATCGCGCGGAGATGGAGCGGAATCCGGGCAGCGGGGGTGATGCGGCGGCCGACTCCGCTGGAGCGCAGCGTCAGCCGCGGGGCCCGATCATTGAGGATGCCGATCGTCAGGAAGTGCGGCTTCGAGCTGAGGCCGCTCTGACTGACGAGCTGGAACTCGAACGTCACCGGTTCATTCATCTCCCAGCTCATGCGGAACCGGCGATCGTCCTGGCGCGCAAGCTCCGGTCCGCCTTCGGTCCCCGACACGACGACGCGGGCGCTGGTCAGCGGCTGCGTGGAGGTGAATTCCAGCTCCAGCCTGGTAGTCGGCAGGAAAAGAAGCTGCTTTTCGGCGTCGTCGGCGCGGTATGTTTCCGGCTCGGAACGGCCGGGGGCGCGCGCCAGCACCATCAGGCTTTCGACCGCCGGGCGATCGATCGGATCGATCTTCACCGGTCCGAACCAGTCGTCCCCGCCGATGACGCTGATTTCGGCAGGCCCGGTCAGCGGCGGCAGCTCGTAGCGGAACTGGCCGGCGGCATAATGCGTGAACGTGCCGAGCCGTTGAGTGCCGTCGTCCATCTGCAGTTTCAGCGAGACGTTGTCGGGCAATGCGGAGGTCGGGCGGCCGGGGCTGTTGATGTAGAGCGCCTCGCCGCGCCCGGTAAGCCGCCAGCGTCCGTCGACCGGCGTGAACTCGGGGGCGGCGTCGACCTG
>JBLMWR010000443.1:0-5500 GCA_050257335.1 Deltaproteobacteria bacterium
CACGTCTCCGTCCCGCCAAGATTCTCAATCTGCACAGACCGAACTAGAACCGCGGATGACGCGGATACTCGCGGATGTGCCAGTTCACCTCGTTCGTATTTATCCGCGCGTATCCGCGTCATCCGCGGTTAAAATTGAATTGGTTCCATGGGGTCGTCAGCTTGCGGAATTCGTCAATTCCTCGAACTCATGTTTTCGTTGCTTGCGTGATTTCCTTCCGTTATTCTTATGCGGGCGCAAACGGTTTTGCGCCTTCGAGGACCGGCTTGGCGAGTTTGGGCAGGCAGAGGGCGGCTTCGACGATGAGGGCGACGATCATCGAGGCCAGGAACAGATGCCAGATTTCGCGAATGAGCTTGCCCAGGCTCCCCGCCTGCTCGTCCACCCGCGTGAAATCGAGCCCCCGGAAAAGCTCCTGCACCCGCGGATCCCCCAGCACCTTCGCGCCGTCCTCCGCCGCCGGACGGTTCACCGCCAGCAACTGCTCGCCGGCGACGTACACCCCGCGATGCCACGCGTATTCCGTCGAGAGGGCTTCGGCCGGCCCGACGACCCTTTGCCAGAGGGCGCCATCGTCGTCGTTGGCGTCGCCTGCGACGAGTTCCCGGGTGTTTCCCAGAGCGGCCGCGCCGGCCGCCAGGGCTCGCTGCACGAGGACATAGAGGACGACCCCGCTGGTGGCCAGCGATGAGTCACCCGGCGCGGGCGTGGTGGCGCAGAAATACGCGCCCCCCCGCGTGGTCGGCGCCCGGACCAGCAATGGCTTATTCCCTTTGAGGCTCGCCAGCGTCGTGAAATCTCCGTTGAGGTCGCAGAACCTGCGGATCTGCAACTGCCCCACCGGCAACGCCGCGCCGCTTTGCGTCTTGGCCAGCAGATCCTCGTCGCCGCGCCACGTCTCGATTGCCAGCCCCTCCCTGGCGTCGCCCTCCGCGACAGGGCTGCCCGTCCCCGGCTGTTCGTTCCAGGTCTCCCAGCGGACGCCGAAGAATTCGCCGCTTCCCGGCGCGGGGGGCGGAAAGAAGATCACCTGACCGCCGCGTTCGACGAAGGCCCGCAGCAGTGAAGCCGACTCGCCGTCGGGGAGCGGCGCGTGCCAGAGCACGAGCGAGATTGTCTCCCATTCAACCGGCCCCAGTTGATCGGGGGCGAGAACTTCGGCGGTGGACGGAACCGACGGATCGGGACTGATCGCTGCCGCCAGCTCCAGCGGCCGCGCTCCCTGCGGGTCGTCGGCGACGACGACCGTCTTTCGCGGCGCCGGCTTGTCGAAGACAAAGAAGTATTCGTTGTCGGCGGGGTTGGCGTCGGCGGGAATCGAAACCCGTCCCCAGCCCCGCTCGTGGCTCCGTTCCAGCGGAATGCGGTGGTCCTTGAGGTCGAATTCCGTCCCCTCCATCTCGACCGTCATTTCCGAGCGGGCCCCCTCGATTTCGAACTGCACGGGAACCGAGATCCGCGATTCGCCCGCACCCTCCCGCGTCAACTTGAGCGACACGAAGAGCTCGGCGGCGTCGGCGGTCGGCAGGCGCCGCACGTCGGTCACCCGCACCGCCACGTTTTCGGGGGCCGACTGCGGATACGCCAGCAGGTGAAACCGCACCCCCTGCGGGAATTCGAGGAACGAATCGCGCAGCGACTGCCAGCGGCCGCTCTCGGCGTTCCAGTCGTTTTCGCGAATGTCCGAGCAGATCCAGATTTCGGTCCGTCCGGATTTGTTGTTCTGGATGTAATCGTGGGCCGCCTGCAGCATCCCCGGAATGTCGGCCGCGCTGCTGGCCGGTTCGGTCGCCGGCAGATTCAGCAGGCTGTCGGCCCCTTCCAGCTCGCGGGGCTCGTGCGTGGTGCTCTCGATCAGCACCCAGCGGGCCGAGCCGAGCGTCTTGAGGGCCTCCGCCAGTTGCCGGCGCCCCGTTTCGAGCTTCGATCCCGCCGCTCCCGCGCCGCGCTCCTGCATGCTGGGGGAGCGGTCGAAGAGGACGATGGTCGTGTCCGCCCGCCCCCCGGCGGTGAGCCCCAGCCAGCCGCTCGCCAGAGGCCGCGCGATGGCGAAGATCAGCCCGGCAATGGCCAGCATCCGGAAGAGCATGATCAGCCATTGCCGCAGGCGGGCGTAACCGCGCGACAGGCGGTTGGCCGCCAGCAGAAACATCATCGCCCCCCAGCGCACGGTCTGGAAGCGGCGCTGGTTGATGAGGTGAATGATGATCGGCAGGGCCACGAGAGGGAGGCCCCACAGCAGCCAGGGCTGCAGGAAAGCGCTCATCGGCCCCCCTTCACGCGCGTGCGACCGACGAGAAACCGCATCAGCACTTTCTCGTAGTCCTCGTCAATCTTGACCCGGTGATAATCGACCGCCGATTCCAGCACCACCGTCTTGAGCTGATCGAGGTACTCGCGGAGGACCTTGTGATACCGCTCGGCGATTTCGTTCGGTTCGGCGAAGACCGCCGGGCCCCCTTCCATGTCGAGAAACCGCATCGGCCGGCGAAAATCGAAGTCCAGCTCCTGCTGATCGAGCAGGTGAAACGCGGCCACGTCGTGCTTGCGGAATTTCAGGTGCTGGAAGCAGCTCCGCAGGATCTCCGGTTCGACGAACAGGTCGGAAATGATGATGATCAGCGCGCGCTGGCGGATCGTTTCGGCCAGCTCGTGCAGAACCGGACCCAGTTCGGTTTCGCGCTGCGGTTTGGCCTGCTCCAGGATGTCGAAAACGGTCGTCAGATGGGCCGGATTGCGGCGGGGCGGAACCGTGCGAATGATGCCGTTCGCGACGCACGAGAGTCCCACCGCGTCTCCCTGCAGGAGGGCCAGATAGCCCAGCGCGCCGGCGATTTTCCGCGCGTAGTCGATCTTGGTGATCTCTCCCGACCCGAAATCCATCGAGCCGCTCGTGTCGAGCACGAGACAGCAGCGCAGGTTGGTGTCGGCCTCGAACTCCTTGACGTAGAAACGGTCGGACCGCCCGTAGGCCCGCCAGTCGAGCCGCCGCAGATCGTCCCCGGGGACATACTTGCGGTACTCGGCGAACTCGACGCTCGACCCGCGGTGCGGGCTGGGGTGCTTTCCGGAAACGGTCCCCAGCATCGGCAGCCGCGGCGAAAACGGCACCGCCGACAGGCGCGACAGCACGCCGGCGTCCAGAAAACTGCGGGATTGGCGGTCGGGGAACATCAACAAAGGTCCAGAAGCACCGTCGCGGTGGATGAGGCACGATAGAAGCGTGTTGCGGGCTGGAGATTCCCGCACCGGTTTTCGGCTGGCATCAAAACGAATTGAACCGCGGATGACGCGGATACGCGCGGATAAACACGAGTGAGGCGAACTGACACATCCGCGCGTATCTGAGTCATCCGCGGTCCTTTTCCTTCTCTTCCAAATTTTCCGTCGATGCAATGCAAGGATTTAAACGACGAAGAGAATCACGCAAAGACGCAAAGGATTTTAAATGGAAGTCGGATCGGAGCATCACAACCGAATCGCCAATCATCGGTGTACAGGAATAAATCAAGTAGAACGGAACAAGCTTCGGAACGAGTCCCAGAGCCTGTCTTCCTTTGCGTTTCTTTCCTTTGCGCCATTGCGTCTTTGCGTGATGCCTTTTTTCTTCACCAGATTCGGACGGGCTTGGAAGCCCGTCCTGCGACGACTTACTCCTCCGTCGCTGTTTCCTCCAGCAGCCGGCGGACGATCTTGCGGGCGTCGATTCCTTCCGACTGGGCCGTAAACGTGGTGATGATGCGGTGCGTCAGCACCGGCGCGGCGACTTCCTGCAGGTCTTCGAGCCGCACCATGTAGCTCCCCAAAAGCGCTGCCCGGGCCTTCGCCCCGAGAATCAGGTTCTGCACCGCACGCGGACCGGCTCCCCACGCCACCAGCGGCTTCAGCCACGCCGGCGCCGTCGAACTGTTCGGGCGGGTCTTGCGCACCAGCCGCGCGGCATACGTGTAGATATGGTCGGGCACCGGAACGCGCCGCACCAGGTGCTGGTGGCGGAGGACGTCTTCGCCGGTCATCAGATGGTCGAGGCTCGGCAACTCGTCGCCGGTGGTAGTCCGGGCGATCTGGATTTCCTCGGTTTCGCTGGGGTAATCGAGCTCGATCAGGAACATGAAGCGGTCGAGCTGCGCCTCAGGAAGCGGATAGGTTCCTTCCTGCTCGACCGGGTTCTGCGTCGCCAGAACCAGGAACGGCTCTTCCAGCCGGAACACCTTTCCGACCACCGTCACCTTATGTTCCTGCATCGCCTCGAGCATCGCCGCCTGCGTTTTGGGCGGGGCCCGGTTGATTTCGTCGGCGAGCACGATGTTGGCGAAGACCGGCCCGTGCACGAATTGAAACTCGCGTTTGCCCCCCGCCGCGTCCTGCAGAATATCGGTCCCGGTGATGTCCATGGGCATCAGGTCGGGGGTGAACTGGATGCGGCTGAATTTCAGCGACATCGTCTCGGAGAGCTTGCTGACCAGCAGCGTCTTGGCCAGTCCGGGGACCCCCATCAGGAGGGCATGGCCGCGGGCAAACAGGCAGATCGCCAGCCGCTCGATGACGTCGTGCTGCCCGACGATGACCCGTCCCAGTTCCTTCCGCAGTTTGGCGTAGATGTCCCGGAGCTGGTCGATCGCCTGGACATCGTTGTCACTCATTCGCTGAGCCGGCGGGAGCGTCGCGGCAGTCGTTGGCATGCGGTGCTTTCTCTCTTGGTGCTCGATGTTTATCCGCGTTTAGAATTCATTCTTTCCGATGGCCGGCCCGGAATCCACATCGGTTTTCGGATCTCAGCCGATGATGCAGCTCCCTCGCCGCCCGATTCCGATTTTCTTCTTGACTTTGAGCGTGGCTTCCTCTCCCGGGTGTCACCGGCCACGATCCGGCCAGCCGATTGAGCCCCGCCACAGGCGAAACGGCCCGCCGAATTGCAACGCGATGCCACCAGCTTAAAGACATGCTGTCTGATTTGTCAACCCCGTCGGCTGCTGGATTGGTCCAAGTCGTCGCCTCGGCGGCCACCAGGGGTGAGGGGAATAAGACAGAAGAATCTGGGGCAGAAACATGAGACGCGTTCGACCCGGTGAAAGATCCCGGCATCAGAGAATTTTTATCCCGCCGTCAGGATTCTCGCCTTATTCTGGTGTCTTTCGTCGTTTTCGTGGTTATCCCTGCCGTGCCCGCGTAACACCCGTTGCGTCGTTTCCGCCCGGGCGCGCAATCAAAATGAGGACCACGAAATAAGCGAAAAGCGCGAAAATGGAGACGAACCGCCGATAACGCGGATTCGCGCGGATAAAAACAGCGGGGTGAACTGGCACATCCGCGCGTATCCGCGTGATGCGCGGTTGAATTCGTTCGGATTTCGGTCGAATATCGGACCAGCCGAATCGTGATTTCTTTCCTCCCCTCCGTTGCATCTTTGCGTCTTTGCACCTTTGCGTGATTCTTCTCGTGGTCTTCGCCCTCACGCCGGCGTGACGGAAAAAACTATCACGCAAAGACGCAAAGGCGC
>JBLMWR010000444.1:0-4668 GCA_050257335.1 Deltaproteobacteria bacterium
GATCCAGGGGTACCGGATCGTCAGCAGCCAGCTTCTGGGGGCGCGGATGTCGCTGGCAGCCGAGCCGGCGACCGACTGGTTCATCGGCGACGTGGCCCGGGCGGTCAACTACATGGAAAACTTCCCCCTCACCGTCGTGCAGGCGCCGACGAACAGCGAAGCCGAGTTCCAGCGCGACATCGTCATGCAGTGGAAAGCGAGCGAACGCGGCGCGGCCGCCGTCGTCGAGCCGCGGGTGCTCGTGCGCTCGTCGCAGTAGCGCAGGTGCGCTTTTTGCGCGAAACGGCAAGCGTCACTTGCGAGCGTTGCGGCCTGCGATTGCGTTTTGCCAGCACCGGACGCATGCGGTTCAGCGACAAAAACAGGGTCACTCCCTATGACAGATCTCGAGAATCTTCTGACGCGGCGCTCGAACGTGATCGCCGAGCTGGCGGCAATGAATTCCAGCGCCAGCGGCGGGAAACCTTCGTACACGATCGACGGCCAGGCGGTCGATCACGTCGCCTACCGCAAGTCGCTCTATGAAGAGCTGGATCTGCTCAACCGGCAGATCGCCATCCTGCAGGGCCCGTACGAAGAACTCGGCCAGGCGGTCACTTGAGAGGTCGAATGTGCCAAAGACTTCTCCCCCCTTAGCAAGGGGGGCAGGGAGGGTCGCGCCGACGACAACTCGACTCATGAACAATCCGGCAACCTCAATTGCAATCCCGGCCAAGGGGGGGAGACGCCGTTCGGCCCCTTCGCCCCGCTCACCCCTTCGACCGTTTCGAATCGTCAACCGTTTCGACCGCCGCTGCCGTCACGGTTGTCGCAGCGCCATCACGGCACTGACGCCGATTCCCAGCATGAGCAGACTCAAGGCCAGCCACCAGTGGGAGACCCGGAAAAAAAGGGGCGCCATCGCGCTCGCCGCCGCGACGACGAAGCAGACGACGATTCCGGCCACGATGACGCCAGAGGCCTTCGGGGCCTTCCGTTTGACCGTTGACCTGGGAATCTGCCGGACGGCCGAGACTTTTTGTTTGCCCCCCGTCGGCTTGGGGGAGGGGTTGCTGCTCATGAAATCCCGGGAGGCTCGAGGAACAGGACGTGGCCTTCATCCATTCAACTCGCCCCGGCAGGGTGCGTCAAGCGCTTTATCGTCGACGGCAGGCGCGCGGCGCGGCGAAAAGGTCAGCGCCTTTGAACGATTCCCGAGAGTTTTCCAGAACCGCAGGTCAGGCCGTGCCTGGCGGAGTGCCTTGCCGGCGTCCCATGTTGACTGCGTCAGGCACAGCCTGACCTGCGGGCTGCGGGCTGACTGAAAGTTTGTGTCGCATGTTTTCCACCGACATCGCCGGCGACTCACTCGTCTTTGACGGGGGGATCGCGGTCACGCTCAACCAGAAACGGGCCGGGGTGGTCACCCCCGTCACCGTGCGCTCCGCCGCTTCCGGACCGCTCACCAGCCGGCAGCGCGAGGCGCTCGGCGCCGCCGGCATCGTGGGGACCGAGCGCCAGTGGAGCCTCAACGCTGCCGACGTCGGATCCGCCGGCGTCCAGCCCGGCGATTCGATCGACGACGGAACCAGCCGCTGGACCGTCCTCAGCGCCGAACTGGCCACGCTGGGGGCCCGCTGGCGGTGCGTGACCCGGAAACAGTTATGAACGTCTCGGTGAGATCAATCGCAAAGTATCGCGAAAAGGCAAGTACCATGCCACCCGACCTGAATCGTGCTTGCCTCTTCACGACGTCGCCTGCCCTGTGCCCCTGAATCGTGCTTGCCTCTTCACGACTTCGCCCGCCCTGTGCCCACCATGCCCAACGCGATTCTCTTCGACATCCTGAACTCGATCCAGGCCGCGATCGCCGCACGCGGGCTGACGGGGATCGGCGCGGCGAACGTCCTCGTCCAGAAGGCGCCCGCCAGCCGCGCCGCCGATCTTCCGGCGCAGCAGTTCCCCTCGATCGTGATTGCGCCGTACGGCCCCGAGAAGCTCGATCCGAACGCCGGAACGACGTCGCGCGACGACGTGATCTACCGGGTGCTGGTGGCGATTCTGGCGGCGGACGACGGCGACCAGCAGGCGAATTTCAACCAGTACCTCACGTGGCGGCAGTCGATCCGTCAGCTTTTTCACGATCAGCCCCTGGCGAGCCTCTGCTTCCGCGTCGAAGTCGCGCCGCTCGACGTCGTTGACCGCGACGCCTGGTTCCAGCGAAACGTCTTCGCCTCGGGCCTGGTCCTCAACTGCTTCTCGCGCGAGACGAGGGGATGACTTTGTCAGAGGTCAGAGGTCAGGAGTCAGTGGTAACAGATGCCTCGCGGCGTCTACCAGCAACTGACCACTGACAGATCGTTTGATTCCCGCTCTCTTTAAACGGACGAAACAACCATGACCCAACCTGCCAGCATGGGGAGCCAGGCGCGCCTGTCGATGGCCGCCCCGGGGACGGCGATCGCCTCGTACACCGAGAGCTGTGAATTCGTCGGCGAAAGCCTGGCGAAGCAGCTCACGATGCTCGACACCGCCGGGATTCGCGGGACGCGCTCCCATCCGGCCGAGCGCACCCGCGACGGAGCTTATGCCGTCCGGGGGACGATCCGCTTCCACTGTTCGAAAGGCCTGCTCGATCTGCTCCTGCCGCGCATTCTCGGGGGCGGCGCCTCTCCCACCTGGACCCTCGCCGAGACGCTGCCGGCCTTCGACGTGCTGATCGACCGCGTCGCCAGCCGGTTCGCGTACGGCACTTGCAAGGTGAACCGGGCGGTGTTCCGGGCCCGGGCGTCGGGGCTCCTGGAGCTGGCGCTCGACATCATCGGCGAGACCGAAACGGTGAGCGCAACTCCCTTTCCGGCCATCGCCGCGCCGACCGACGCTCCTTATATCTGGCAGGACTGCGTGGTCACGCTGAACGCGGCGGCGCGGGTCGTCACCGAATTCGAGCTGGTCGTCGATAACCACGTGCGGGCCCGGTTCTCGAACAGCCAGACGGCGACCGATCTGTATCCCACCGATCGCACGATCGGCCTCAAATGCACCGTCCCCTTCACTGGCGACGACACCGACCTGTATGGCGCGAACACCGGCGCCGCCGCCGCCGGCACGCTCGTCTTCACCAACGGCCCGCACAGCCTCACTTTCAGCCTCCCGCTGGTGCAGTTCCCCGACAATTCGCCGGTGGTCGCCGACAAGGGAGAAATCTTCCTGCGCCTCGACGGCACCGCCAAGCGCGTGGGGACGAACGCGGAGCTGGTGGTCACGAATAACTGATGACCGCGCACCCACGATTGAAAATTGAAAAATGTAAATTGCAGATTTCAAGTTGGCGCGCGTCATTTTTCAATTTTCATTTTTCAATTTGCAATTTTTTCCCGGCGGTGAAACCCATTTCCCGGTAAGCATCCATGCCTGCCACCTGCATCCCCGACGGTTACACGCGCGAACGGCAAATCGGCGACACAGACGGCCGAGGCGCACTGCACATCGCCTGGCGGCCGATGCTGGCCGCCGAGCGGCGGCGGTTGAACCTGCAGTCCGTGCGCCTGAGCGCCCGCGGGCCGCAGGGAGCCGAAGCGGCGGCACAACTGGCCGTCGCCGCGGTTGCCACCCGGCTCGTGGAGTGGGACCTGACCGACGCCGCCGGCCGGCCGATCGAAATCACGCCGGCATCGGTCGCCGCGCTGGAGCCCGAGCTGTTCGAAAAACTCTACTCCGCCGTCACCGCCTTCGACGACGAAGAGGGCAGCGGAAAAAACTCACTGAGGGGGTGCGGTTGCTCATGACCGCCCCCCACGTCGCCCTTCGCAACTGCGAGCATTGTCAGATGTACGTGTACAACGAAATCACCGGATGCCCCTGGGAGAACCCGCCCCACAGCGGCCGGCTGATCGTTCGACCCGCGGGGACGTTCCCGCCGTGCCGGATTCCCGGCGTTGGCTGCCCCAAGGGGACTCCCGAGCAGCCGAAAGGACTGAGCGCAGCCAACCACGCGGCCTGGCGCTTCGACCGCGAGTGCCGGGCGACGGGGATTTTTCCCGACGACCCCCTCGTGCGGCGGAATGCCGCCATCATTCGCCAGGTCGAAGAAGAGCTCGAGCACCGCCAGCGCACCGAGTTCCGGCAGCGATTGCTTTCCGCTTTAACAAGAAAACATTCGTAGGATGGGCTTCCAAGCCCGTCCGAAACGAACTGAACGTGTGACTCGGGAATGAAATGGCCAAAAGACTCACGCAAAGGCGCAAAGACGCAAAGGAAGAAGAATGAGGCGCGTGCCCGTCAATCTGGCGTCCACTTCGAAATCGCCGACAAGTGAATCTCTTTGCGGCTTTGCGCCTTTGCGTGATGGTTTCCGGTAACCCTTATTCCGCGCGATAGCCGTGCTGATTCCCTTCACAATTCTCTCTTTCCTGGTTTTCGTGCTTTTCGTGGTCTTCTTCCCGCGGCGCGGCTGGACAACGTCAAATGACCGAATGCATTCCTGAGATCGTGCTGCGGCTGGCGCGCGAGCAGCTTGCCGCCGATGGTGTGGCGGGGACCGAGCTGCATCCACTCGGCCTGACCGCGTTCGACAACGTCCCTGCCGACGCCTCGGCGGCGCAGCAAGGCGGATCGCCGGGTGCGGAACAATCCGCGGGAGCAGGTCGGCGCGACGATCAGACTTCACCTGCAAGAACATTTTCGCCC
>JBLMWR010000445.1:0-4144 GCA_050257335.1 Deltaproteobacteria bacterium
GCCGTGATGGTGCAGATACTCTTCGATGTGCTCCGGCGCCAGCTTGGTCGGGTCTTTTCGCCCCCAGTCCTGCAGGCCGGTGCCGATGGGTCGGGCTTTTTCGAACCCGGGGATGTCGTGGCAGCCGTAGCAGCCGTACCGCGTGATCGTCCGCACGCCGACATACCGCAGCATTGCCTCTTCAGTGATCTCTCCGTCAACCAGCTCGATCTCATCGGGCTTCGTCGCCGCACTTTTGGCGGCTGCCGCTTCGCGCTCGGGATACCTGCGGGTCTTGAGCGTCTCGTCGACTTTCGCCGCCGTCAGGACCTTCGACAGGTACAGCCGCACCAGAGTTTCGAGCCCCCGTTTCTCCCAGGCGATGGGCTTGAACCGTCCCGGCCCGACTTCGTCGCGCACCGGTTTGCCGTCGGCGCCCGCGAGCAGCTTCCCCTGTTCGTCGCGGCTGGAGAGAAGGAAGGCGGCGATGTCGGCCGCCGGATCGACCGGTCCCTCGTTGGTCGTGTAAGGTTCGAGATACAGATTGGGCATCCGCGTCCGCGCGCTGTGCTTCGTCGGGTCCTTCACCCACGTGTACAGCCACTCCGGCGACGACACCTTCTGGTGCACGTGCGTCAGGTTCGGGCCGAAGTCCTGCTTGATTCCCTCGAAGTCGTCGTGCGCATGGCAGGCCAGACAGCCCCGCTGTGAGAACAGCAATTTGCCCCGCTCGGCATCGGGCTGGTAGCCCTCGGCCCAGTGTTCGAGCTTCAGCTCTTCCGACCGGGCGAACAAGTACGCGGCGATTCCGGCGATCTCGACCGGCTGCAGTTCTTTCGCCTCCGCGTCCTTCTGATTCGTGAGGTTGAAGAACTGCGGCATTCGCGTTTCGGGATGGAACCGCTTCGGCTCCTCGATCCAGTACTCAGTCCAGGCCTTGGTCGTCTTGGCCGCGATGTGCCGCAGGCCGGGGCCCACTTTGCGCATCACTCCCGCGACCGCGGTCGGATCGTTGGCGATCCGCTCGGCTTCTTCGGGAGTCTGCGGCTCGAGCCGCAGGTCGGGGCCGATGGCCTTGCCGGCGCTGAAACCATTGATTTCATGGCAGCCGAAGCATCCATACTGCTCGATCAGCTTGTAGCCCTTGAAGAGCTTGGGTGCCGAGGCGCCGAACTTCGGGTTCACCCCCAGCTCGACGACGTTGTGATGGCACTTCAGGCACGCGGCTTCCCGCAGGCGCCCGGCATACATCGGGAACTCCCAGAAGTGGTTGTAGGAATAACCGTACTTGTCGTGCCATTTCTGGCCGATGTCGGGGGAGTTCGGGGTGTGCGAGGCGTTGTGGAAGCTGGTGCCCGAGCCCTGCCCTTCGTGGCAGCCCGTGCAGCCGAATTTCTGCATCGGGTGCGGGCTGGATGAGGTCAGATAAAGCTCGGGATGGGGATGCGTCGAAAACGGATGCGCATAACCCTTCTGGGGCGACGAGCGCCACGCCCGGGCTTCGTCCGTCTTCCCTTTCAGGAATTCCTCGGCGTTGGCCATCGAGACGCCGTGAGGATCGTGCGGAAAGGCCGGGACATTGCCGCTGCCGACCCGGTCGATGTTGACGTGACAGGTGGTGCAGCGGTCGAAGCGGGCCACGTCTTTGGCCCCGCCGTAATTGATCGTCAGGTCGGGGAGCCAGATCTGGTTCGGCTTGAGCGGCCCGTTGAAACCCTCGATGATCCACTGTTCCATCAGCCAGCGCTTGAACGCCATGCCGGGCTCCGATTTCCAGGACGGCGCAATCTTCTCCTTGGCCTTCTGGAGCCGGTCATATTCGGTCTTATGCTTTTTGAGCTCGGCCTGGGCGTCATCGCGGGGCTTCGTCAACTCGGCGAGATTCTCCTTTGCCGCGTCGAACTTCGCCTGCAGCTCCTGCAGCTCGAGCTCCATCTTGTCGACTTCCGCCTGCACTTTGTCGAATTCTTCCTGCCACGGCTTGAGCCCTTTTGTCGAAACGCCATCGCGAACCTTCAGGTCGAGGTCGGCCCGGGCGGCGTCCCGTTCAGCACGCTTGAACTTGACCTCCCGCGTCAGCTTCTGGAACTGGCCGTCGAGATGATTGGCTTCTTTTTCAGCCTCGGCAACGCGCTCCCGTTCTCCCTTCAGAACGTCTTCCGCCTTTTTGAGGTTTGCCGCCAGCTCGGCTTCTTTATTCTTGAACTCCTCGTTGTTCAATTCCAGCAGGTCGCGGATGTCTTCGTCGAGCTGGTCCGCCTGCAGCTTGTACGTCGTGCGCTGAATGCCGCGCCATTCGTCGGCGTAGTCGGCCTTCATCATCCACAGCGTCGCCGCCAGGAGCGCAAAGGCGCTCGCCGCCGACACGACGTGCATCGTGCGCAAGTTTCGCCAGACTTCTTCGGTTGCAGGCATGACGTGTTCCGAAATCCTCAGATATTAAAGAACCATTCCGGGATGGCGACGATGTATTTCAGGTTGAAGGCCCACCGCAGCACCATCTTGATGGGGAGACACGCCATGAACAGCACCAGATTGGCGAACACCATGTAGCGGATGAAACCCATCTTCATGAAGAAGTTGCGGAAGACCGTCATCGCCATGACCATCGGCAGGACGCCCAGGTAGGCAAGCACCAGGACGAGGCCCGGGCCTTCGCGCATCAGGATCGTCAGGAACTGCTCCCCCCTGCCGGCGCCCGCCGCCGCCACCGGCAGCCGTTGCCCCATCCAGTCGATCCAGACCTTTTCCGACAGATTGACGTTGTTGAGCACGACCAGCTTGTGCACGTCCCAGAACTCGTAGATCCCGAAGAAGTTCCAGTTCGGTCCCCGCAGGAACGTCCCCAGAATGATGAGGCCGATCCACAGCGGCAGAAACCCGAACATGAACGTCAGCACCGAGAACTTCCGCTCGTTGAAGGTATAGTACCCGTTCCCCTTCTTGTTGAAGTCGATGTAGGGAAGCGCCATCAGCCCCACGATGATCATGCTGGGCAGAACCACCCCGGCCATCCACGGGTCGTAATAAACCAGCATCTCCTGCAGACCGAGGAAGTACCACGGCGCCTTCGACGGATTGGGCGTCCGCACCGACGAGGCCGGCTCTTCGAGCGGGGCCTGCAGCACGATGCCCCATGCCACCAGCACCGCCGTCAGAATGACCATGCAGATCATTTCGGTGTACACCAGATCCGGCCAGACGAGGACCTTGTCGTTGTCCTCCTGCTCGAACAGCGGCTTTCCGGCGGCGATCCGCTGGTCGTTGTCCACCGCCCGCTTGAAGTACAGCCAGGTGAAGAAGCCCACGATGAAGAGCATCGACACGATCGGCACGTTGTCGGGCTTCCCGACGATCTGCCGGAAGTCATAGTCGGTCATCGACAGGGTCATGAACAGGATCATGCCGTTGAGAACGATCCACGAAACCGTGGGCTTCACGAGCTGTTCGCGGAACCAGATGACGGCGGCGAACAAGCCGATCGAACCCACGAAATACAGCTTCGGATCGGCGAGAGAATCGATCGAATTCTTGAACGCCAGCGGCAGATGAATCAGGAATTTCTCCGCCCCGGCCGTTTTGGTGACATGGGCGATGCCGATCATCCCCAGCAGCGACGTATAGATCGCCCAGCCGGCGACGACGCCCAGGCTGTCTCCCCGCTTGCCGCAGCGAAACGTCCAGAAGATGTTCATGCCGAACAAGAGCAGGTACAGCCAGCCGATGCCGCGGATGACTTCGGGAGTCAGGTCGGGATGGGGATTCATGGCGACACGCAAACCGGATGTTGCAATGAAGGTGCAGATGGAAAATTGAAAACTGTAAATTGAAAAATGCAAATTGACACAGCCCGGCAGAGCCGGCCGTCAACAGGTCCATTTTTCAATTTGCAATTTACAATTTTCATTTTTCAATTCCGTCAGACTTGTCAAAACGGACGTTCCAACTGACCCGACACGCAGATCTCACAGCGGCTGACTGATGCCGCCGTCTTTGCGGACGCGCCAGAAGTGAATGGCGATCAGCCCCGCCACGACCAGCGGAATCGCCACGCAGTGCAGAATATAAAACCGGTTGAGGGTCGCCTCTCCCACGAACCGCCCCCCCAGCAGAATGAACCGCGCGTCGCTGGCGTTGGTGATCAGGTCGTAGCCGCCGAGGTTCA
>JBLMWR010000446.1:0-2799 GCA_050257335.1 Deltaproteobacteria bacterium
GCCCCCGGGCAGGCGGGTGATCTGCACGATGACGTCGATGGCCGAGGCGATCTGCCGGTGAATCGAGACTACGGGCAGGTCGACCGCCATCAAGACCAGCACTTCCAGCCGCTTGATGACCTCTTCCGAGCTGTTGGCGTGGACGGTGGTCATCGAGCCGTCGTGGCCGGTGTTCATGGCCTGCAGCATGTCGATCGCCTCGGGCCCGCGGCATTCTCCGACGATGATCCGGTCGGGGCGCATGCGGAGGGCGTTCTTGACGAGGTCGCGGATGGTGTAAGCCCCGGCCCCCTCGACGTTGGCCTGCTTGCTTTCGAGGGTGACGACGTGGTCCTGGTGCAACTGCAGCTCGGTGGTGTCTTCGATGGTGACGATGCGGTCCTTGTGGGGAATGAAGCTCGAGAGGACGTTGAGCATGGTGGTTTTGCCGGTTCCCGTCCCGCCGGAAACGAGAATATTCTTGCGGTCGATGACGCAGGCCCGCAGAAAGACCGCCGCCGAAGGGGTCATGCTCCCCAGTTCGATCAGGTCGTCCATCGTAAAGCGGTGCGCGGGGAATTTGCGGATCGTCAGGCACGGTCCGCGGATCGCCAGCGGTGGAATGATGGCGTTGACGCGCGAGCCGTCGGGGAGCCGCGCGTCGACGAGCGGCTGGCTCTTGTCGATCCGCCGTCCCACCTGGGCCACGATCCGCTCGATGATCGACTCGGTCACCTTGTCGGAAATGAACCGGCGTCCCGAGAGCTCGAGCACGCCGTCGCGCTCGACGTAAATGTGGTCGCTCTTGACGACCATGATTTCGTTGATGGTCGGCGCGCGGATCAGATCCTGCAGCGGCCCGAACCCGAACACGGTGTCCTTCAAGTCTTTCTTGAGCGTCCGCAGAATCAGATACCGCCGCAGCTCCTGGTGGAGGTGCGGCCGCACCAGCGGAAAGACCGATGCAAACTGGCTCTCGACCTTCTGAATCCGCCCGGAAAGGTCGGTCTCGAGGTCGAGCTCGAGCTTTTCGCGGGTATACCGCAAGAGTTCGCGCAGCTCGGCCTCGCGCTCGGCGATCAGCGTCGCCGGGACGTCGAATTCGTTTTTTACCAGCGGCGCCTCGGTTCCCAGCAGCGCCGAGCCCCCTTCCAGAATCAACTGGTTGATCAGGTAATCGCGCAAGGTCAGCCCGGTGACCTCCTCCAGCAACGGGGCGTTCTCGGGGCCGAACAGGTTCAGCTCGCGGCAGATGTCCTCGATGTTGTTTTCCAGAAGCAGAATACTCTCGGCGTTTCCCACGCGGTTGGTTTCGAGCTCATACAGGTCGAGTCGCTCAAGCAACTGCCTGTGAATTCGCAGCTCGAGGTCGGCCATGATCGACCGCAGATGGGCTTCGAGCTGCACGCGGGTGATGACCGAGGCGGTTTCGGCTTCGAAGGTGAGCGAGTAGGGCCAGATCCGCACCTGCTGGCCGGGGGTGAACTCGAGCGACTGCCCGCCGAGCACCTCGGTCTCGCCCACCATGCAGCCGTTGATGCCCACGTTTTCCAGCCGCAGCTTCCCGTTCTGCTGCGTGACGATCGCGTGCCGTTTCGAGACCAGCGGGCTCTGGAGCACGATGGTGTTCGATTCGTCGCGGCCGATGCGGATCACCGGATCGGCGATCTCGACCATCGTGCGCCGACTGTCGTGAATTTTGTTGTACCAGACTTTCATTCTCACTTCCCCGCCCTGGCCGCCTCGGGGCTCGGGTGCAAGATCACCTGGCACTGCTGAAAGTTCGTCAGCCGCAGGGTGTCGAGCAGCTTCTGCCCTTTCTCGTCGAACTCGCCCCCCACGACGCGGACCGCGACAGCCATGACGTTTTCCTGGGATGGCGTCTGGCCGGCAGCCCGCAGGACCTCGGGGCTTCCCAGACGGTTGCCCAGCGCCAGAATCCGGAAGGGGCCGATCGTTTCGGTCATCGGCGCGGCCTTCCCGGCTGCGGCCGGGTCGTCGGCGGGCGTCGGGAACGTCCCTCCCACGCGCGGGACGATGAACGACACGTTGTCGCCGGCGTTCACCAGTGCGGGGACGAAGGTCCGCGTATCGACCGGAATCCACAGCACGCGCTCGTCGGCCGACAGAAGCTTTTTGATGTCCAGCTCCGGCGGCGTCCGCAGGTCGTGCCACAGCAGGATTTCTCCCGGGCTGTAACTCTTGGTCGCCGGTTGCCCCACGACGGTCGCCCGCGCCTCCCATTTCACCGCGACCTTGTCGAGGTTTCCCAGATTGTTGCCCGGGATCGACACCTTCATGAAATGCGCCTCGCTGAACTTGTCTCCCGCGTTGATCTTCACGTTATCGCTGACCCCGATGAAATCGAGCGTCTGCATGTCCTTGCCCATCTGCGCCAGGTACATCCAGTTGCAGAAAGCGCCTACGATCCCCAGGCCCACGGCGATCAGCAATCCCGGCACACCCTTCATTCGATTTCCTTGTTAATGTATGAGATGCACGGCCTGAAATAGAACCGCGGATTTCGCGGATACGCGCGGATAAGTACGGACGAAGTGAACTGGCCCATCCGCACGTATCCGCGTCATCCGCGGTTCGATTTACTTCTGTTCCTGCCGTGTTCCATCGTGTGGGAGAATATGGAGCAATCCGGTCAACTCGCGATTTGCTCCTTCGGCGAATTGGATTTCGACCCGTCCCGCGTCCGGCGCGCCGGGTTTGCGGAACCGCGCCGACCACGCTCTGCCCGCGCTCAACCAGCCTTCCTCCGACGACCAGCCCTGTGCGGCGAACCAGTCGTCGTAGAATTGTATCCACTCC
>JBLMWR010000447.1:0-4053 GCA_050257335.1 Deltaproteobacteria bacterium
GGCGGCGGATCGAAGAGGAACTGGTACGGACGCGGCAGCAACTGGCCGCCAATTCCGTCCTGCGCGATCGTGAATTGGCGTTTTGTCTCTATCCGGCCGAAAAACTCCGGCGGTTTCTGGATCATGTTGCAAGGTCCACGGGCGGGTAGACCCCGCCGCGCTATTCCATGGCTGGGGCTGGCCGCCGTCATCGCCGGACTGGCGCTGATCCGGCTGTATTTCGACCACCCGCGGCTGGAGACCAATCCCAATCCGATCATCGCCGTCGTCTATCTGGGAACAGGCTGCGTGCTGGTTGTGTGGGGGGCGCGGGCGCTGATCACCGAGCTGGCGGCAATCGCGCTTCGCGGCCGCGACCGGCCGCAACAGCGACGCACGCGGATGCCTCCGGAAGCGGTCGTGTACGGGCTGATTCTGCTGGTGTTGTGCGCCGGGGCGCTGCTGGGGCACTCGAACATGCTGATGCTGGTCTTCGGACTGACCGCCGGGCCTTTCGTTCTCAACGGGCAGATGAACGTGGGGATCCTCAATGGACTGCGGGTGGCGCGGCGGCTACCCCCGCGCGCCACGGTGGGAGAGAATTTCGCTGTGACGCTGTGTCTGGCGAACCGCAAGCGGCTGTGGTCGTCATGGATGGTGGTGGCGGAAGACATGGTGCACGTGGCGGGCGAACAGATGCAGCCGGCCGTGCTCTTCACCTGCGTCCCTGCGCGGTCGCAGCGGGAAGCGGCGTACGAGATTCGACCGGGGCGGCGCGGCATGTACGAGTTCGGGCCGGTGCGGGTGCTTTCCCGTTTTCCGCTGGGGCTGATGGAACGCTCGTTCGAGGTGGGAAACATCGAGCAGCTCGTCGTCACTCCTCGTATCGGTCGCCTGAAACCACGCTGGCGGCAGGCCGCCGAGCGGGGCCAGGCCGTCACTGATCTGGCCCGGACGCGAGCGGGGGCCGGCGATGACGAATTTCATCGTCTGCGCGAATATCGCGGCGGAGACAACCCCCGGGCGATCCACTGGCGGACGACGGCCCGTCGCAACGAGCTGATGGTCCGCGAATATCAGCAGTATCCGCGGCGCGACGTGCTGCTGGTCGTCGACCTCTGGCTTCCCGCGCGGGCGAAGGCGGAAGAACTGGAACGCGCCGAACTGGCAGTCAGCTTCGCCGCGTCCATCTGCGTCGAGCAGATGCAGTTTGCCGATTCGGCGGTCGATCTGCTGTTGTGCGGCACGGGGACGTCGCGGGTGGTCGGTCCCGCGGGTGCGCGATCGATCGACGGGCTGCTCGAGGAGCTCGCGGTGGTGCAGGGGGGACCGGCGGAGCGCCTTGCCGCGGCCCTGCGCGAGGCCGCCGCCGACTCCATGCCGCAGGTCCGCAAGGTGCTGATCACGACCCGCAGCCGCGACACGCTGCACGAGGCGCTTCGCGGCAACGGCGAGGGGGAAGGGGGCGGCTCCGTGGCGGATTTCGAGGTGATCGAGGCCGACGCGAAGACCCTCATGGAATACCTGGAATTTGACGATTGGGCGGCGGGCCGGGGGCGGGCATGAATCTCCGCAACGTTTTTCTCATCAGCATCTACGCGATGACGGCCCTGGCGGGCGCCATGCTGGCGTACGGCGAAGAGACTCCCTTTCCGTCCGGCCTGACGGTGATCCTGTCGGCCCTGGCCCTGCTGTTCAACGATCGCCGAGGCTGGTGGCGTCTTCCCAGGCTGGCCGGCAACCTGCTGGGGCTCGCGGCGCTGGGCGCAGCGGCGTTCGAATTCTTCGGCGAACGGGCCGATGCCCGCCTGCTGGCCGGCGCCCATTGCCTCGTGTACATCACGTGGATCGTGCTGTTTCAGGCGAAAGAGATGCGGCATTACTGGTGGTTGTGCGCCTTGTCGCTGTTGCAGGTCGCCCTGGGCCCGCTGTTGACGCTCTCGACGGGCTGGTACGGGATTCTGCTGCTCGTTTATCTGCTGCTGGCGATCTGGACCTTGTCGGTCTTCACCCTGTATCACGGGGCGGTCGAGTTCGGTGCGATACCGGCGACGGACGATCGGCCCGCACGAGATTGGCCCCGCGGCCCGTGCGATCGACCCGGCTCGAACGCCGATCCCGTGGCGGCTTTCCGGCGGGCGTTCGCAGCGAACCGCCGCGGCGACGTCCGCGACGCCGTGCAGCAGGATTTCGCCGGGCGGTGGATCGTTCCGCGGTTCATCGCGCTGGTGCTGGGGTTGGCGCTCGCGGGATTCGCACTGGGACTGGGAATGTTTCTTTTCGTTCCACGGGTGTGGATCGGCAGCGGCCTGCGGGTCGCCGATGATCCGAGCCCCGGCCGCGTGGCGGTCACCGGGTTTTCCGACCAGGTCCGGCTCGGTCAACTGGGAGAGATCCTCGAAAGCAACGCGCGGGTCATGGTCGTCGAGATGTTCGACAACGACTCCGATGAGCCGCTCGACATCGATGAATTCGCCGAGCAGCAGGGCTGTCCGGGACCGTTGTTCCGCGGCAACGTCCTCGACAGGTACGCATCCGGCCGCTGGAGCGCCGACAACCGGGCCAGCCGTACACGCGTCATGCGATCGTGGCCGCAGCATGACGGAATGGTGCGGCAGGCTTATACGCTGGAAATGCGCGGCTCCGATGTGCTGTTCGCCATGGCCCCCTTTGAAATGGCGCGCTTGCAGCCATACGACACCGTGACCGTCAATGTGGGTACGGACGTGCTCACGACTCAGTCCGAAGGGCACGAGCCGCTGCTTTACCGCGCGTATTCGACTCCGCGGCGACCCCGCAACAATTCCCCCGCGCCGGCCGTGAAGCCGCCCCGTCGGCCGATTCCCCCTGGCGTCCTCGCGCGCTCTCGGCAATTGCCCGACGAGGGACTCGAGCGGTTGATCGCTCTGGCGCTCGATCTGAGAAGCTCCGACAAACGAGCCGGAGGCGAAGACGTCTCTCCCGGGCGTCGTCTGGCCTTGACGCTCGAGGCCCACCTCCGCGATTCCGGACGGTACGCCTATTCGCTGAACATGAGCGTCAACGATCCCACAATCGATCCCGTCGAGGACTTTCTGTTCAATCGCAAACGCGGCCACTGCGAGTATTTCGCTTCGGCCCTGGCGCTCATGCTGCGGGCCGTCGAGATCCCGTCGCGGCTGGTCACCGGGTTCAAGGGGTGCGACCCGCTGGCGCGCCGCGGAGCTTACGAGGTTCAACAGCGTCACGCCCACGCCTGGGTGGAGGCCTATGTGGACGGCCAATGGATCATTCTCGACCCGACTCCCGCGGCGCGCGACGAAAGCGTTCGCGAAAGATCGGGCGGAAACGGGTTCTGGTCGAACGCCCGCAATTCGATTTCTTCCCTCTGGACAGACTACGTCGTCGCGCTGTCGCTGAACCGCCAGCAACAGTCGTTGTATGACCCGCTGCAAGGGTCGGTTTCGAGCGGCTGGGGGGCCGTGCGGCAGGCGATGCGGCGCGTCGTTGCCGCGGCCGGCGACCTGAAGAACGCCTTGGCGTCCCCCGAAAACCTGTTTTCCCCCCGCGCCGCGACGATGTGCCTGGTGGCTGCCGCCGCGGCGGTGGCCGCCTGCCGGCTGGTCCGCCGCCGGCTCGACCGCGACGGGGCGCCGGCCTTGCGCCTCGCCCGCCGCCGCGGCTGGATCGCGCGCCTCTTTGACTGGCTGGGGATGCGCCTGGCGGGGCGCTCCGCCGATCCGGCGCGGGTCGTGGTCGCGTTCTATGAGCAGTTTCAGACGCTGGTCGGCATCGCCGGACTCACGCCCCGCCAGGATCAGACTCAGCGGGAATTTGCGCGCCAGGTGGAAGCGAGTCTGGGGAAGCGGCTGGCTCCCGCCGGCCTCCAGAAATTCCCCAGCGAGTTGGCGGAGCTCTTCTATCGGGTGCGCTTTGGCGACGAATCGCTGCAGGCGGCGGAAACCATGGAGGTCGAAAATCGGCTGAAGCGGTTGCGCGCGGCGTTGATCCCGCAGCAATCGTAGCCGGGGGCACGCTGTGACCCGGCGGTTTCGTCATTGCGTTGGCGCCCCGGGGTCTGAGCGGCAAAGGCGG
>JBLMWR010000448.1:0-6329 GCA_050257335.1 Deltaproteobacteria bacterium
CTCCGACCAGAGGGCCGCTGCCACGTTCAGGGTTTCAAAAAAAGATTGCATTGCCGCGGACTTTCCCTTTGGAAATGCGCGTCAGTTTGCCGCCCTGGAACGAGCGGCGATTGAAATGAAACTAAGTCCGACCAATCTTACCGCTGAGATCGACCCGGCCTCCGGTCTTTCGAACACCACTCCGACCTCACAATGCTCCTTTTTTCTTCCTTTGCGTCTTTGCGCCTTTGCGTGATGCCTTTTTCGTCAATCCGTGCAACGATGCCCGGCCGGCAAATGACCGGAATCACGCAAAGGCGCAAAGCCGCAAAGGATTTCCATTGTTGGCCTCCCGGAGGTCGCCGAACCTCACCCTGTTCCTTTTTTGCGTGATGAACTTCCTCCCTCGCCATCGAGCTTGCGGGCGATATTCCGCAGCGTCTCCAGATCGCCGGCCGAGAGCCTGGCGGCGTCGGCCAGGTACGCCACCAGCGGGTCGGCCGAGCCCCCCAGGATCGTATCGACGAACCGGCGGACGAGGGCCGGCAGGACGCGCTGGCGGTCGAGCGCCGCCCGAAACGTCACCGGTCCTTTACCCCGCACGCGCACCAGAAACTTCTTTCCCTCGAGCCGCTGCATCGTCTTGAGGACCGTCGTGCGGGCGACGTCGTGGTCGGCCTGAATGAGGTCGCTGATGTGCCGTTCGGTGCACGGCTGATGCTCCCACACCAGCCGCAGCACGCGGATTTCCAGTTCGCCCAGAGACGGAACTTCCTTCGCCATGACCTGCTCTCCGTAAGGATTACGACATCCGCCGTCCGGATTCAGGATACGGCGGGTGTCGTAAGGTGTCAAGAAAAAAATTCCGGATTTCTCGTTCCCACGCTGCGCGTGCGAACGCATGTTCCAACGCTCTTCGCCGCGGTCCCCGCCTTCTACGATCAAGAGATCGTCTCAGGCAGTGGGGCGTTTCGTAAACTCGTGTCCCGTAGTACGGCCTTCCGGCCCGTCTAAGCTGCCAGACGGCCCGGAAGGGTCGTCCTGCAATTTCTCCGCGTGCCGCGGCGATCTTTGGAGGGGATCAACGCCGAATCGGGCGCTGCATGCACCGCACCGCGTGGGGCGCGGCGGACGGCACGCGGAGCGTGCCTGCTGCATAACGGATGCACGCGCCTATCTTCCGCCGAGCGTGCGGATGCGGAGGATCAGCGCGGCGTCGGCCGGTTCGCCGGTCATCTTCCCCCATTTCTCTTTCTGCTCGTCGGTTAGCAAGGCCGTAAGCTGCGGCGTGAGCGACTCGTACAGCTCCGTGCGCAATCGGGCCTGCTCTTCATACTTGTCGCGGGGGACGCTGTGAAACCGGTCGGCCATTTTCTCCGCCGCCGCGCGAATCGCCTGGCGCGCCTGACCCCGCTGATCGGGGGTCACCCCGAGCTGCAGGCCCGGATCGTCGCGGGTGAATGCTGCTGGAAGCCCCCCTGCCTGCGCCTGGAGCTGCCGGATCCGCGAGTAACGCTCGTCGCCGAGAATCCCCCTCAGCCGCCGCTCCTGACGCTGCAATTCCACCTGCCACGGCGCGGCATCAGGCGGAAGCGGCGGCAGCGCGGGGCCGTCGCCGTCACGGCGCTGCGATCGCTCGCGTTTCACGAACCGCCGAATTTCGGCTTGTTCCTCATCGGTCAGGTCGAGCAGGTCGCGGACTTCGTCAAGCGCCAGCACGCCGCGCAGCGACGGCCATTCCGTCGTCGTGATCGACCGCCGGCTTTTCGACTCGCTCTTTTCCTCTCCCCGGACGAGGGCCAGCGACACGAGCAGCGCTGTGCTGACCACGACCAGACGAAGGATTTGCGATTGGTGAGCCATCACGTCTGCTTCCTTGCCACGGATGGAACACGGATCAAACACGGATTTTCGAAAGCGACTCGTTTCCGTGTTTATTCGGTGTTTCATCCTTGGCTCCTTTCCTATGGCTGAAAAGAACCCGGTTCCGGCCGAAGGCCGGGCCAATTGATCAGCACAGATCCGCGATATCCGCGGTTCGCATCCGTCCTGCCCGTGTTCGCCCGTCGGCGACCCGCGCCCATTCTACCGCCGGGCGCGCGGAAAAGACAATATGTCTTGACGGAAAACAGAGAAAACCGCCGTCGCATTCGACGGCGGTTTTTCGAGGCAGAGCCGCCACGGGGACTCGAACCCTGGACCTACGCTTTACGAAAGCGTCGCTCTACCAGCTGAGCTATGGCGGCGGACCTGGCGTCTGGGACTTTCCCCAAGCCAGAGGCTTGGCAAAGGATAGCAGAAAACGCCCTTGAGACAAGCCCTCGACGTCGCCGCGGGGGACTCCCCTCACGAATGTCCGGATTTGCAATTCGCCGCTCCGCTCAATATACTGTACTCCTCAAAGGATCCGCACTTGCTCGCGAAGGGTAATTGCGTTTCACCTGCCGAGGTTCGGCAAATTCAAATCGGCTACGACAGCCCCTGCCTGCAAGACTTTGCAGTTCAGGGGTTTTCTTTTGCGCGACGAGAAGGAGTCTGCGAATGGCCAAAGGACGCATCCTCATCGGCAAGGCCGGTCTCGACGGTCACGACCGGGGGGCGAAATTCGTCACCCGGCTCCTGCGCGATGCCGGGTACGAAGTCATTTACACCGGCATCCGCCGCAGCCCCGAGCAGATCGTCGCCGCCGCCATCCAGGAGGACGTCGACGCCATCGGCCTGAGCCTCCTCAGCGGCGCGCACAACGTGCTTTTCCAGCGAGTCATCGACCTGCTCCACGAGAAGGATGCCGCCGACATCCTTGTCTTCGGCGGCGGAATGATTTTCGAAAAGGACATACCGCATCTGAAGGAAATCGGCGTGCGGGCGATCTTCACTCCCGGGACCTCCGCTGATGAAATTCTCTCCACGATCGACCGGTTGCTGCAGGAGCGATCTCATGCGCAAACTGGTTGACGAGGCGCGGCGCGGCTCGATCCGGGCGGCGAGCCGCCTGATCAGCCTGCTGGAAGACGACCCATGCCGCCTCTGCGAGCTGTTTTCGGAGTTCACGACTTGGCCCCAGGCGCGGCTGACCGTAGGAATCACCGGGCCCCCCGGCTGCGGCAAGAGCACGCTCATCAACGTCCTGATTTTACTGTGGCGGCAAAGGGAACCCGCGGGACGTGTGGGCGTGCTGGCGGTCGACCCCTGCTCGCCATACAGTGGCGGGGCCGTTCTCGGGGACCGGGTCCGCATGATGAACCACTCCGATGACGACCGAGTTTTCATCCGCTCGTTGAGCACGCGCGGCCACGTGGGCGGACTGACGGCCGGGATTCGCGGTTCCCTTCGCGTGATGGGACTGGCCGGGTGCGACGTCGTGCTCCTTGAAACGGTGGGCGTGGGGCAGAGCGAGAACGAAGTCGCCGGCGTCGCCGACCTCGTCTGCGTCGTGCTCGCCCCGGGCCAGGGAGACAGCGTGCAGTTGATGAAAGCCGGCCTGCTCGAATCGGCCGACATCTTCGTGATCAACAAGTCCGATCGCCCCGGCGCCGATCGCCTGTATGCTCAGCTCGGCGAGGAACTGGGCACGGGTCGCGCCGGGCGCAGAGCGCCCGCCATTTTCAAGGTGAGCGGTCTAAACCTGCAGGGCATTACCGAGCTCGTCGACGGAATCGAGCAGCGGGCCCGCCAGCTCAGCGACGAGCTGGTGCGGCGTCGGGACGAGGCGCTCGCCTGCGAGGTGTGGAGCACGATCGGCTGGACCATTCGACGGCTGATCGACCGCGTGCTGGCCGATTCCCGCCTGGCCGATGACGCCGCGAGCCGCATCCTGAGCGGCGAGGCGACCGTCCCTGCGCTGATCGCCGAGCTGCTCGAACAGGCGATCGCCGGGCTGCGCGTGCCGAAATTCCAGCAGCCCGGTCTGCCTGGCGGCTCGAACGGCGAACCGTCGCCCGGCCGGCTCACCTCGGCCCGATCATTGGGGAGCACGCCATGATACCCGAGCAGATTCAGAACCAGGCTCGCGACTGGACGAACGGGTTGCTGGCCGAGACGCTGGCGCGCTTTCCAGAACGGAGCGTGCCGTTCACAACGGACTGGGGCCTGCCGGTCGAGCGGCTCTATCTTCCCGATGCCGACATCTTCGATCGGTACGGCGAAAAGCTCGGTTTTCCCGGCGCGTATCCCTTCACGCGGGGCGTGCAGCCGACCATGTATCGCGGCCGCCTGTGGACCATGCGCCAGTACGCCGGCTTTTCGACGGCCGAGGAGTCGAACCGGCGAAACCGCTATCTGCTCTCGCAGGGAACGACGGGCCTCAGCATCGCCTTCGATCTACCCACGCAGATCGGACTGGATTCGGACGATCCCATGGCGTGCGGCGAAGTGGGCAAAGTGGGCGTGGCCGTCGATACCCTGGCCGACATGGAAATGCTCTTCGAAGGCATTCCCCTCGAGAAGGCCTCGACCTCGATGACGATCAACGCGCCCGCCGCCGTCCTCCTCGCCATGTACATCGTGCTGGCCGAGAAGCAGGGGGTGCCGCCGGAAAAGCTCGAAGGCACGGTCCAGAACGACATCCTCAAGGAATACTACGCCCGCGGAACCTACATTTTTCCACCGCGGCCCAGCCTGCGGCTGATCGCCGACGTCTTCGAATACTGCACCGGCCGGATGCCTAAGTGGAACACGATCTCGATCAGCGGTTACCACATCCGCGAGGCGGGAGCGACCGCCGTGCAGGAAGTCGCCTTCACGCTGGCCGACGCCATCTGCTACGTCGAAACGGCGCTGCAGGCGGGCCTGGAGGTCGACGAGTTCGCTCCCCGGCTGACGTTTTTCTTCGCCGCGCACACCGATCTCTTCGAAGAGGTGGCCAAGTTCCGCGCGGCGCGAAGGCTTTACGCCCGAATCATGCGCGAGCGGTTCCATGCCAGAAACCCGAAGAGCCTGATGCTGCGCTTCCACACGCAGACCGGCGGCGTGACCCTCACCGCGCAGCAGCCCGACAATAACGTCGTGCGGGTCGCACTGCAGGCGCTGGCCGCCGTCCTGGGCGGGACGCAGAGCCTGCACACCAACAGCCGCGACGAAGCCCTCTCGCTGCCGACCGAAGAATCGGTGACGCTCGCGATTCGCACGCAGCAGGTCATCGCCCAGGAAAGCGGCGTGACAGGCACCGTCGATCCGCTGGGGGGCAGCTTTTACGTCGAGCAACTCACCGACCGCATCGAGGCCGAGGTCGAATCGCTGCTGGAGGCGATCGACCGGCAGGGAGGGATGGTGCCCGCCATCGAGAACGGCTTTCCCGCCCGCCTGATTGAAGAAGCGGGTTACGAGTCGAGCATGCAGGTCGAACGCAAGCAGCGGCTTGTCGTGGGGGTCAACAGTTATGCGGACGCGGCCCGGCCGGCTGTTCCCGTGTTCGAAGTCAGCGAAGAGGTCGGCCGCCGCCAGATCGAAAGGCTTCGCCGCATCAAAGCGGGCCGCGATGCAAATGCCGTCGACCGCTCGCTGGCGGCCCTGCGGCAGGCCGCGGGGGACGAGTCGCAGAACCTGATGCCCTTTCTGATCGACGCGGTTCGACAGTACGCATCAGTAGGAGAGATCTGCCGGGTCCTGCGCGAGGTTTTCGGCGAGTACGGAGAAAGTGATTTCGTGGGAATCCAGGCCGCGAGAGGCCACCGACCATGACATTAATGCTCAAGGAGTATCGAGACACGACCGGCGTTTTGACGTTCAACCATCCCGCCAGACGCAACGCCCTGAGCGCAGCCCTGATCGAGGAGTTGATCGTGGGCCTGGCCGACATGCAGGCCGCGGGCGTTCGAGCCGCCGTTCTTCGGGCGCCCTCGGGCGCGGTCATCTGGTCGGCCGGTCACGACGTCTCGGAGCTGCCGCCCCACGGCCGCGACCCCCTGGCCTACAACGATCCGCTCAGGCGGGCGGTGCGGGCGATCGAAGATTTTCCCGCTCCGGTCATCGCGCTCGTTCAGGGGAGCGTCTGGGGTGGCGCCTGCGAAATCGCCCTCACCTGCGACCTGCTGGTCGCCACTCCCGAAGTGACATTCGCCATCACTCCCGCGAAGCTCGGCGTTCCCTACAACACTTCCGGCATCCTGAACCTCATGAAAAACATGAGCCTCCCCGTGCTCAAGGAGATGCTCTTCACCGCCAACACGATCTCCGCCGAACGGGCCCTGCACGCCGGAATGGTGAACCACATTCTGCCGCCCGAAAAGATCGAAGAATTCACGTTCGATCTGGCCGCCCGGATCGGCGAAATGTCCCCCCTGTGCGTCACCCTTTTCAAGGAGGAACTGCGGATCCTCTCGGAGTCCCGCCCCTTAAGCCCCGAGGCCTTC
>JBLMWR010000449.1:0-3104 GCA_050257335.1 Deltaproteobacteria bacterium
GCGTGGTCAGCGGGTGCGCGAACAGCTTCCCGTAGGAACAGAGCAGGACAAAGCCCGGCAAGTTGGCCGATTCGCTCCCCAGGCCGTACCAGACCCACGAGCCCAGGCTGGGATGCCCCGGCAATAACGAGCCGGTGCACATCAGGGTATGGGCCGGGTCGTGCACGAACGTGTCGGTTTTCATGGAGCGGATGATGCACAATTCGTCGGCAACCTGCCGGAGATTCGGGAAGATGTCGGCGATCGACTGTCCCGACTGGCCGCACCGCTCGAAGGCGGCTTGCGGCGCTACGCACAGATTCGCGCACCGGTTCAGCGGCGAGAGCTGCTGTCCGCCGGTCACCGAGGCAGGGATCGGCTTCCCGTGAAAGCGGGCCAGGTTCGGCTTTTCGTCAAAGGTCTCGAGGTGCGAGGGACCCCCGGCCATGTACAGAAAGATCACCCGCTTTGTCCGCGGCGCATGGTGAGGATGCCGGACGCCGTTATCGGGCGCGCCCGCGTCCTTTGGCGCCGGGGTCTCTCCGCCGCAGGCGTCCCCGCAAAGCAGGCTGCGGAGCGCCAGCGAGCCCAGACCCATGGCGCTTCGTCCGAGGAACGCCCGGCGGGTTTGACAAAGCCAGGGCACCTGCCCGGGTTCCACGCGGTCAGCGACGTGTAACGGTTTCATGGAGATTCAGTATGACCTTTGCGACCGAAGTCCAGGCGGCCAGTTCGACGACGTCCCCTTGATCGGGCGACCGGAATTCGCCGGCTTGGACGACTGCCAGGGCGGCTTCACGATCGCCTGCGAACTCCCGCAGATGGTTCCGGTAGAGCGCCGTCAGAAGCGACTCTTCGTCGTGCCGAAGGCGCCGCGACTGGCCGAGCTGCATGGCAAGATTCACGCGCTCTTCCGGGGTGTTCCCCCCTTCGCGGACGATGCGTTCGGCAAGAACGCGCGCAGCCTCGGCATAGGTCGGATCGTTCAGCAGGACCAGGGCCTGCAGCGGCGTTGACGAGGGGACGCGGTCTGCCGTGCAACTCCGCCGCGACGGGGCGTCGAAGACCGCGAGGGCGGGGTGCAGGTAGTTTCGGCACCAGTAGGTGTACAGTCCCCGCCGGTACAGGTCGGCGGCGTGGTCCTGGCGGTACTCCTTCTCGGAAAACCGCGGAGTCCAGTACCCGTCGGGCTGATAGGGCTTCACGCTGCGGCCGCCGATCGTTGTCGTGAGCAGGCCACTGACAGCCAGTGCGTTGTCGCGAACGAGCTCGGCATCGAGGGGGAACCGGTTCTGGCGCGTCAGCCACCTGTTGTCGGGATCGTGCGTTTCGTTCCCCGGAAGGCGATCGGACGACTGGCGATACGTGTTCGACATCAGGATGAGCTTGAGTACCGCCTTGACGTTCCAGCCCCCTTCCACGAACTCGACGGCCAGCCAGTCCAGAAGTTCGGGATGCGTGGGGGGCACTCCCCGCACGCCGAAGTCGTCGGGCGTGGCGACCAGGCCTTTGCCGAAAGCCATCTTCCAGAGCCGGTTGACGAACACACGAGCCACGAGAGGGTTGTCTCTCGACGTCAGCCAGTCGGCCAGGTTGAGTCGGCCGGCGCGAGGCTCGCCGCGGTCCCCCCCGGAGAGGCTGGCGGGAAATCCCGGCGTGACGACCTCACCCGAATCGTCGGCCCAGTTCCCGCGGGGCAGGATCCTCACCACCCGCCTCTCCCCGGAAGACGTGACCAGCGTCGCGGGGATGATCCGCAACAGGGCCTCGCGCTCCGAGCGCAGTGCCATCTGCTTCTCGTGCAACGGCTGGAATTCGGGCGTCGTCGCGCGAAAATAGTCGGTGAGCGCCAGTTTTTGATGAACGTTCCGCATTTCCGCTTCGACGCCCAGCGCTTCGACAACCGCGGCGGGTGCGCCGGCGGCATCGTCTCGGAGTCTCTTTTCCCAATCGATGCGGGTTTCGTGCCAGCGGCTTTCGCGGGCCGTCAGTTCGGCGTCGAGATCGGCAATCCGCCCGTCCAGTCGTTTCAATGCGGCTTCCTGGGCGGCGCTCGAAAACCGGGTCGGCTCCTGTGGTCCGACCGCAATCTCCCGGATGTCGGCGAACAGGGCGGCCATGCGGTAGAAGTCGCGGGCGGTGAAGGGGTCGAACTTGTGGTCGTGGCATTCCGCACATCCAAGCGTGACGCCGAGCCAGACCGACGCAACGTTGCGGACCCGATCGGCCGCGTAGCGGTGGGTGTACTCCTTCGGGTCGGCGCAACCCCCCTGAGAGGTCATCTGCAAGCGATTGTAGCCCGATCCGACCAGGACTTCGCGCGAAGGATTCGGCAACAGGTCGCCGGCCAGTTGCTCCCTCGTAAACTGGTCGAACGGTTTGTTCTGATTGAACGAGTCGATGACGAAATCGCGATACATCCACACGTCGCGATGATAGTCCTTGGAATAACCGTCGGTGTCGGCGTACCGAACCAGGTCCAGCCACAGCATGGCCATGCGTTCGCCGAAATGCCCGGACGCGAGGAGGCGGTCAACCGCCCGTTCATAGGCGTCGGGGCGCGGGTCGCTGACGAAATCGGCGACTTCCGCCGGCGACGGGGGGAGGCCGATGATGTCGAAGCTGAGGCGCCGCAGCAGTGTCGTCCGGTCCGCCTCGGGTGAAGGAGTCATCCCCCGCCGGGCGTGCTCGGCGGCGATAAAGGCGTCCACCGCGTTGCGGACCCAGGAGTGTTGCCCTGTGTCGGGAACCTTTGAGCGGACGGACCTGCCGAATGACCAGTGTTCCGTATAGCGGGCGCCTTCGTCGATCCATTGCCGTAAGACGGCAATCTGTTCCGCCGTCAACGCCCGCCGCCCGCCGCCCGATGGAGGCATCTGTTCGCCCGCGTCGGGACTGCTGACCCGGACCATCAGCGGACTGTCGGCGGAGCGTCCCGGGATTATGGCGGCGACAGTGGAGGATTCGCGGCGATCGAGGCGCGGCCGGCCCTCCTCGGCCGAGGCACCGGCGCCATGGCACGAAAAGCAGTTTGTCGACAGGATCGGCTCGACGTCGCGACCGTAATCGATCCGGCGCATTCCGGTCAGTCGAGCCTGGGCGGGGGGCTGTTGCGCGGCGGAGTC
>JBLMWR010000450.1:0-2547 GCA_050257335.1 Deltaproteobacteria bacterium
GTCCTGCGCCATCTGATTCGAAATGCTATCGAATACTGTGACGCGCCTACTCCGCGGGTTCACATTTCGTCCAAACGGGTGGATCTCGATTGGGCATTCTCCGTCAAAGACAACGGCCCCGGTATAGACCCCGTATTCCAGGGACGTATATTCGGGGCGTTCATGCGCCTGCACGGAACAGAACACCCGGGGAATGGACTTGGCCTCGCATTCTGCAAGAAAGCGATCGAGTGGCATGGCGGTCGAATGTGGATGGAATCTACGCCCGGGGCGGGTTCGACGTTCTGTTTCACTCTGCCGCCGGCCGTTTAGTGTTTCCGTCGAAAGCGGTGGAACCGCGGGCGCGCCGGCCGTCCTGGAACCGTCGATCCTGCCGCTCGATGTCGCGCTCGAGACGGCGCACTTCGGGCGGAACGGTCGGGAGACGCCGCAGCATTTCGATCTGAAGAGGCAATGCTTACCGCGCACTGAGGTGCACATTGGGGGCCATCGTCACGACTGCCGTACGTGCGCGGTAAGCACTGCGTTCGACGGGGCGGCCCGGATGCCGCACAATAGAAAATTGTGAAAGACGGCAGCAATGATCTGAAGAGTACGACCAACGCTGCTCCGATTGGCCCCCTGATTCGCCCCTTTCAGGAATTTGCGGCGCACGAAACCTCCGGGGGCATTCTACTGCTTCTGTGTACGCTGGTCGCTCTCGCTTGGGTGAATTCGCCCTGGGCCGATAGCTACGAGGCCTTGTGGCATACAAGAGTCAGCCTCGGCATCGCGGGTCATGCTCTCGACGGTGACCTGCACTTCTGGGTCAACGACGCCTTGATGGCCATCTTCTTCTTCGTCGTTGGCCTGGAGATCAAACGTGAATTGCTGGTCGGAGAACTGGCATCGCGACGACAGGCGGCGCTGCCCATCTTGGGGGCGATGGGAGGCGTTCTGGCTCCGGCGCTGATCTACACAGCCGTGAACTTCGGCAAAGCGGGCGCCGCGGGTTGGGGAATCCCGATGGCGACCGATATCGCGTTTGTGATGGGCTTGATGGCTCTCCTGGGCGGCCGTATCCCGCTGGGCCTCAAGGTCTTCCTCACGGCGCTCGCCATCGTGGACGACATTGCGGCCGTCCTGGTCATCGCGCTCTTCTACACCGTTCAGATTGCCTGGTTGGGGGTCGGCGTGGCGGCCCTGTCGGTTCTTCTGCTCTTTGCGGCAAACCGCATGGGTGTGCGCCACCCCCTGCCGTATGCACTGCTCGGTATCATCCTCTGGCTGGCGGTGCTGCATTCGGGCGTTCACCCGACGATCGCCGGCGTAGCGCTCGCGATGACCATTCCTTCACGCACTGAGTTGAATGCGCGTGAGTTCCTCCAGCATGGCCGGGGAATCCTCGAACACTTCGAGCGCAACTTCGACAAACAAAAAGGTGTGATGACCGACGAGGGGCAGCAGGTCGCCATAGCGGCGCTTGAGGACGCCTGCGAAAAGGTCCAGCCGCCTTTGTACCGGCTCGAGGAAACGCTGCACCCATGGGTGACGTTTCTCGTCATGCCCCTGTTTGCGCTCGCCAACGCAGGAGTGGCTTTTAGCGGCGGCATTGTCCAGCACCTTGCGGACCCAATCACCGTCGGAGTTGCTCTGGGCCTCCTGCTCGGCAAACCCATCGGCATCGGGTTGGCGTCCTGGCTTGCCGTGAAGTCCGGCGCGGCCGCGTTGCCCTCCGGAGTTAGCTGGAACCACATTCACGGCGCCGCTTGGCTAGGGGGAATAGGGTTCACGATGTCCCTTTTCATTGGGTCGTTGGCGTTTCTCAATCCGGAACCACTCGCGGCTGCGAAATTCGGAATCCTCGCCGGATCCCTGCTTGCCGGGATCGTCGGCTCCGCGATCCTGCTCCGTGACGGCGGTCAAGATGCGGGTTCCAGCGCGAATGGCTGACGGCCTGGCGAGTGGAATCGCCATCCGGACAGGTTCCCGGCGGCCAGCGGGCAGAAACAGGCTGATATTGGAGTTGTGAGAAAGAGAATCTTGGACCGG
Source organism: Deltaproteobacteria bacterium (assembly GCA_050257335.1). GTDB lineage: Bacteria > Planctomycetota > Planctomycetia > Planctomycetales > Planctomycetaceae > JACQFH01. The sequence continues at coordinate 2,032 of JBLMWR010000450.1, forward strand.
GCATCGCCCGGCGCCGGGTGGTGGGATTTGACGGAGCGAGTCGCCGAGGTCGCAGTGACCTCGGAAAATCCGGATTACCCGGTGGATTCGATGCTCGCTGGTGGACATGAGTGGCGGGCAGCCGAGACGGGCGAACAGACGATTCGACTCACGTTCGCCGATCCCCAGCTGGTAAGTCACGTTCTCTTGCGGTTTGTCGAGAAGGATATGGAACGAACGCAGGAGTTCACTCTTGGCTGGGCTGGAGAAGATGAAGGTCTATTTCGCAATCTGGTGCGCCAGCAGTGGACTTTTAGCCCGCAGGGCGCAACTGAGGAGGTCGAGCACTATCACTTCGATCTCAGGGGAGTCCGAGCGGTTGAACTTACGATCCGGCCGGGGCGTCCGGACGCGACCGCGTCGCTTGCAGAATTCAGGCTCGCCTGATGGGCCCTCGTTACCCATGACCCTATGCCGCCGGTGTGCGGAGAATTCAATTTACTAGCCAACGTGCTGTACCATCTGACTAGAAACGCC
>JBLMWR010000451.1:0-6429 GCA_050257335.1 Deltaproteobacteria bacterium
GTCACCACGACATATCTAACGAGGCCAGCTACATGCGATTTTTCGCACCGCGCGACGGTTTGAAATGTTTGTGGTATCCTAGCCAAATCGGGCCGGGCAGGTTGGAAAACCTGCCCCACGGGCTCATTTTCCAAACTGCAGCTCGAGAAGCATCGATTTGACGGCCGTCATGGGGATCGTATCGCGCTCGATCGTTCGGGACGACGAAATGAAAACCGGGCCTTCCGTCGATTCGCGGCCCGGGGCGGGGAGCCGGCCGTGGCTTCCTTTGACGATTGACGCATCCAGCCCGATGACGTCCATGTAGTACCGGAAGCCGAGCAGCTTTTGCGCGAGCCGCAGGGCGATGTGGAGTTTCGGGAACGTGAGTTTCGGATCGACGAGCAGCTCGACCGGGTCGTACCCCGGTTTGCGATGGATGTCGATCGTTCTCGCGTAATCGGGGGCCAGCCGGTCGTCAAGCCAGAAGTAATAAGTGAACCAGGCGCGAGGGGCGGCGATCGCCACCAACTCTCCCGAGCGTTCGTGATCCAGGCCCACCTGCCGTTGTTCCGCGCGGTCGAGGACCTGGTCGATCCCTTCGGTCCTGCGAAGGAGTTCCGCGACCGCGTCAACGTCTTCCGGCCGCCGGACGTAGATGTGCGCGATCTGGTGGTCGGCGACAGCGAAGGCCCGCGAGGCGCCGCAGTCGAGAGTTTCCCAGCCGAGCGGTTCGCGGCGGACGGTGAGATACCCCGCCTCACGAAGCACACGGTTGACGTGCACGGGCCGATCGACGGCGGAGATGGCGTATTCGGAGAGGACGACGATCTCGGCCCCGGCCGCACGGCCAGCGTCGATCAGCCGGCCCGCCTGGGCATCGACCTGCCGAATGTCGTCGGCAATCCGCGGATCGTCCGGCCCGAGCCGCTGCAGGTTGTAATCGAGGTGCGGGAGATAGGCGAGCGTGAGCGAGGGGCGCTGGGCGCGCAACATTTCCAGCGTGGCATCGACGATCCACGCCGTGCTGGCGATGCCGGCGGCCGGGCCCCAGAACCGCGGCAGGGGAAACACCCCCAGCTTCTGTTGCAGGGTGTCGCGCAGGTCGGCCGGCTGGCTGTATGAATCGAAGATTTTGCGTCCATCGGCCGGGTAACTGGGGCGGGGAGTCATCGACCAGTCGACGTCGGCGTACATGTTGTACCACCAGAACATCTTGGCGGTTGTATGCCGGCCATCCCTTTTTTTTGCCGCCTGATAGAGCCGCTCGCCGTGCACCAGGAGATTCGACTGCTTCCAGAATCCTACCTCGGCCAGATCGCGGAAATACCACCCGTTGGCAACGATCCCGTGGTCGCGGGGAAGAAGCCCGGTGAGGATCGTGGATTGGGCGGTGCAGGTGACGGCGGGAAGAACCGTCCCGAGGGGGCGCGCGAAACCGCTTTCCGCCAGGCCCTTGAGGTTCGGCGTGAGAGGCCCGAGCATGTCGTGCGTCACCCCCACGACGTCCAGCACGACCAGCGGTTTGGTCATCGCGGGGGAACCTCGCGGGCCACCAGGGCGGCCTCCTGTTTCTCCGTACCGAGAACCAGAAGACGTTCGTCATCGAGGACGTGGCCAATCTGAATCGCGCCCGACTTGTCGCGCGGGAGCGTCCAGACGAGTCTGCCGGCGGCGCGGTCAATCACGCCCTGGCCGTAAACGAGCCAGCGCTGGCGGCTGGGGAACCATTCGAGCGCTCGTCCCCCCTGCCAGTTTCCGGCGTTGAGCGACGTTCTCAGGCTGTCGTCGGTTGTGATCTGCGCCGCGAGCTCGCCAGTGGCCGCATGGAAGGCGAGCAGGTTCGATTCTTCGCGCGATTCACAGAGAACCGCCAGCTCGGCGCCGTCAGGACTGAAGGCGACGGCGTGGCAGACCGGCGGCTTGTCGGTGAACCTGGAAAGGGAAATTTCCCCCGCAACGTTTCCCGTCGCCAGATCGAGGATGCGCAGGGAAGGCTCTTTGGCGTCGGCGACGGCCAACGCCAGCAGCCGTCCTCCGGGAGAGAGCCCGGCCACGACAGCGCCGGCGATTCTCGGCAACGAAACGGTTCCATACAGGCGGCCTTCCGGCATGACCCAGACAAACAATTCATCGCCGCCACCCAGGGCGATCAACCGCTCATTTCCGGCGAACATCAATAATCGCGGGACCGCGCTCCCGGCGACGGGGATCATCCCGCGCGGCTTCTCCGTTTTGACGGTCCAGACGCCGATCCGGTTCTGGCCGGCCGGCCACGCGGCAAATTGCTGACCATCCGGGCTGAGTGCAACACGGGCATTCGTAATGACCGCGCTGCGAACGGCGCCCAGGCGGCGGTTTCCCTGGAGGTCGCGCACCTCGCGGATCTCGCGGAGCGCGTTGTTGCTTCCCAGCGCCACAAACGGGCTGGGACAATCGGGAAAAATCACGTCCCCGGTCGAGTTTTTGGGAATCACCGCAATAATCTTCTTCTTCGGGTCGAACTCGAATGGTTTGTCGGGTGGATCGACATCCGCCTTCCATGGCCGGGTGTCATGTTCGACAGCGATTTTCGGCTCGTCCGGCTCCGCCTCGTGCGAGGCCCGGGTTGCCTGTGGCTCGGCATTCCGCGAGGCGGTTTCGACGTCGGTCCTGGATTCCGTCTTCTTCCGCAGGGTAGATTTTTCTTTTGTCTCATGCGCAGCGACGGACGACGTGCGCACAGGAGGAGGGCTGCCGCTCGGAACCGACTGGCTGACTTTCGGCGCTTCTGCCTCCGGTGCAGCGGGCGGACCGACCGCTTTGATCGCCAGCACCACAAGCACGAGCAGGGGGCCCCCGACGCCCAAATAGATCCACAGCGCCTGCGGATTCACTGCCGACGCGGCGCGACCCGAAGGAATGCTGCCGCAGGAACCTCGGGACAGAACGGGCTCGGCGGGGGCCGCCTGTGGTTTCCGCGCGGTCGATACAACCGAATACGCGCCCGGCCACCCGGCAGCCGCAGAGTCTGCCGGAGCGCGGTCCGCATCGGCGCTGCTTTCCGGCCGCAGTTGCGGAACCTGAATTTCCGCGCCGCATTCTTTGCAGACAATCGATTTTCCGGCGAGCGTGTCCCGAACCGGGTACTGCCGACGACACGAGTTGCATTTGACGGTGATCGCCATATCCGGATCCATATCTCTACAAATGTAAAGAATCCCGACAGAGGCCATTCTTGCCACGGCGGATGTCAATTGCAACCGGAAAATGGGCGGCGGCCCCATTTTTTTCCGCGGGCAAGCCGGGACCGGCCGATTGGAAACCTGCCGCACGTTCCGCGAACCTGATAACGTACATGGCAATGACCTCGGACCCCGATTATCTTCCCACGGCGGACCTGGCGGTGCTGCAACTGCGGGCACACTTGCTGGCGACGGTGCGGCGGTTTTTTGATGAGCAGGGGTATTTCGAGGTCGACACGCCGCTCCTCTCGCACGACCGTGCCGTCGATCCGCATCTGGAACCTTTCCAGTTCGAGGGATCCGCCGGTCCGCTCTACCTGCAAACCTCTCCCGAATTCGCGATGAAGCGACTGCTCGCGGCAGGCGCCCGGGCGATTTACCAGGTGGGGCACGTCTTTCGCGCCGGCGAGCTGGGGCGGCGGCATAACCCCGAATTCACCATGGTCGAGTGGTATCGCACCGGCGACACTCACATCGATCAAATGCGGGTCGTCGAGGATCTCGTCGCAGCCGTCTTTCACGCCGCAGAAAAAAAGGGACATTCCCATTTTCCGCGGAACGTGCGGGTTCCCTTCAAACGGACCACATATCGTGATGCGTTTCTGCATCATACCGGTCGCGACATCATGCCCATGCCGCCCGAGGATCTCGCGAATCTGGCGCGCCGCCGGGGCATCTCGATTCCCGAAAGTCTCGATCCGGCCGACCGGGACGGGTGGCTCAATCTCCTGCTGGCGGAACTGGTCGAGCCACGCCTGGGAGCGGAAGGCTCCGAATTCGTCTGCAATTACCCGGCCACGCAGGCGGCGCTGGCGATCATCCGCCAGGAAGATCCGCCGGTCGCCGAGCGGTTCGAGTTGTACATCGCCGGCATCGAGCTGTGCAACGGCTATCACGAGCTGACCGACCCGGCGGAACTGCGGCGGCGGATCGAAGTCGAATCGCAACGGCGCGTCGCCGAGGGTTTGTCGCCGCTCCCCGTTTCAAACCGCCTGCTGGCCGCCATGGATGCCGGACTTCCCGCTTGCTCCGGCGTTGCACTCGGCTTCGACCGTCTCGTGATGCTCGCCGCCGGGAAGTCGTCCGTGGCGGAAGTCATTCCGTTCGGTTTCGAGCGGGCGTAAGTTCGCCGTCCCGCCTTCAGGCGGTGGACGGCTGGGGGGCAACGAAGCAACGCCCCGGTGGTTGAATGGAGCGGTGTACGCCGCACACCTCCAGGCCCTGCGCTCGAACCTACGGGCGCAGCATTCCACGGTCGAAAAACAGGAGCGTGCCCGCGCTACTTCGCGGAGACGTTGAAGAATCCGCCCCCGCCTCCCAGTCCGCCACCGAGACCCCCTCCTCCGCCAAAGCCGCCGCCGCCGAATCCACCGAGGTTTCCACCGCCAAAGCCACCCCCTCCGGAACCACCCAGGCCGCCGCCGAAACCCCCGATGCCTCCTGCTGCTCCTCCGCCTCCCCCAAATCGAGACAGCATTTGCGCGTTAATGATCGGGACCACCAGGTCCCCCACGGGATAGACACGGGTGGTCAGCTTCTCGCCGGCCTTGGCGGACGTCGTGATCTTCATCACCTCGTCTTCAATCACGTAAGTCAGTTGCACCGGTTCGAGCAGGAGCTTCAGGACGCTGCGCATCGACACGCCGGCGAGCTTGAGCGTGATCGGCTGGTCGAGCGCCACCCCTTCGTCCGCCAGCGTCGCCTTGTCCACCCAGATGTTGATATTGTGGTATTCCTTCAGGAACGTGATGCAGTCTTCCAGCGGCAGGTCGATGAAATCGACCGTCGTCGGCTTGGAAAGCGATCTCCGCATCTTTTCTTCGGTGGGGTTGTAGCGCACCAGATCCACCGACGCCCACTTCTGCCGCCGCTCGGTCAGCGCCTTCCACACCTCGGGAGCCGGATAGAGGAGCGGCGGCTCATCGGGGAACGGCACGTGGGCCAGTTCGCACTGGTGCAATTGCGCCAGAAACTTGTCATACCGCAAATAGCGCAGGCGCTGCGCCTTGTCGAGCTGTCCGGCGGCTTCCGAGTCGAAGACCGCCGCGCTGGTCACGCCGCTGTAGGGAGCCAATTCGAAAGCGGCGCGGGACACTTCTTCGGCCTGCTCGAAGGCGTCGGCATTGCCCAGGTAGCCTTCAGTCATCAGCGACCGGACTTTGTCGATCAACTGCTCGATCTGGTCGTCGCGCTGTACCAACTGGTCGACCGCCAGCCGCTGCGCCTCTTCCGCCGCGCTCCGCTCAATGGTTCGCAGGCGATCCTGCTCGATTTTCCCGCGGGCGGCGAGCAACTGATCGATATTCGCCTGAACTTTGGCGCGCAGCCTTTCGCGCGCGTCGGGGTCGATGTCGGATGACGAAATGACCGCCGTCAGCGTCCGCTTCAAGGTCGCCAGGGCCGAGCCGGGATCGGACCTTCCCTCTTTCCGGGCCGCTTCGATCGTCCGCAGAACTTCCCGATTGAGCCGTTCCGCACGGATCGTCCGCAAGGCACGTTCTTCGTCCAGCAGGTCAGTCCCTTTGACCGTCGCCGGCTCCGGCGTCGTTGCACCGGCGAGGGCCGCTTTCACCGGCCCCGCTGCGCGGGCTGCCTGGGCGACCTGCTTTGCGTCGCGGCGGGCGGTCCCGGGCGCACCGGCGCGGCTTTCCGCCGCGGAGACGCATAAACACAAGGCGACAAGACCAGGGACCACGCAGGTACGAACGGTCCACGTGACGGCGGACAGCATGACGCGCCTCCAACTCGGTGAGTGTTCTGGTAACCGCGGTGAAAGATCCGACGCCCCGCGGTCCAGAATGGGCACGTCAAATGAGAGCTGCGATGTGCTTATTGCCTTGGGCTGCGACCGATCACCAAGGCCCTCTCGGAGGCTTTGAAATCGTCGACAACCACCGGATGCTTGTGCGACGCTGACTTCTGCCCGAGCCGTCCGCGCCGGTTTCCGGAACCCAAGTATACCCAGTTTCGGTCAGAAGGGAGGGGAATTCCTGTCGATTTCGTAATTTATTCATGAATCGTCGTTTTCTCCGGCACGGTGATCCGAACGACCCGAAAATATCAGCAGACAGGTCCGTCCGCGAATCCCGTTCGGACCGTGATGTGACCCCGGCTGACTTGGCGGCCACGTGAAATCTTGATTGAATCACCGCGGGCGCCGGAGTGCAGTCATCTCGTTCCTCCGAGATGAGGTCTGTGTGTGGATCGCACTGGGGGCGACGGAACG
>JBLMWR010000452.1:0-2817 GCA_050257335.1 Deltaproteobacteria bacterium
AGCTAAAACTGCATGGGGGTGTGGGGCCGCACGGCCGCCACGGCAAAGTGTCGCTCGGCCGGGCGGTCGCCCGGCTGCTCCCAGCGGCTCGATCGTCCATACGCGCGGCTGAGCACCAGCCCTCGCACGAGCCGCTTCAGATCGTAATTGTGCGCCTCTGCATCCCGCGCCAGCCACGCCAGCAGCTCGGGATGACTGGGTTTGTTTTCCGAGTGCATCTGGTCGAGAGGCATCACCAGTCCGTACCCGAAGAGCCGCGCCCAGGTGCGGTTGACGAAGGCCCGCGGAAAGAACCCGTTGGGATCGGGACGCAGGGCGACATCGACCAGCAGCGCCCGGCGGCTGTAGGGCGACGGCTCGGGGGGCGTCTCGCGATCGTTGTCGGTTTTCTGTTTTTCTTCCGACGTTTTGCGCTGTTCGTCGCTCCGTTCCGCCAGGGAAGGCTCGGCGATTTCGCCGGCCGTCAGGAAGACGAGCCTGGCCTGCTTCTCTTCTCCCGCCGTCGTGCGGAATTTCAGATTTCCTTCGTCGTGCTCGGCAAGGAATCTCTTCTTCGTCAGGTAGGTGCGGTTGAAAAACGACGCCATCCCGAAATAATGATCCTGCGTCCAGTCGGGGACCAGCGGGTGATCGTGGCACTTGGCGCAATTGATGCTGACGCCGAAGAAAAGCCGGCTGGTGTCGTTGGTCATGTCGTCGACGTTCGCCGCGCGGGACTTCAGGAATTGCGCGGCCCCCTTCCCGGCCGGGTTGTCTTCGTGCGGCAGCATGATTTCGCGAAACGTCTGCGGCCAGGGACGGTTCCCTTCGAAGCCTTTGAGGAGCCAGTCGCGCCACTCACCGTCCCCTTTGGCCGCCATCAGCATCACGTCGAATTCGTTTCGCTGGTGGAATACGAAATCGGGACTGGCCAGCAGCCGATCGACGAGTTTCTGTTTCTTGTCGGGCTCGGTCGACTGCACGTAGCTCCGGACCTCGGAAGTCGCGGGAATACGTCCCGCCAGATCGAGCGTCGCGCGGCGGATAAAATTCGCGTCGTCGGCCGCGGGAGCGGCAGTGATTCCCGTCGCTTGCAGCGCGGCGTCGACGTACTGATCGACCACCTCTTCGACGGGACGGTCGGGGGCGGCCAACTCGTCGGCGACCAGTATCGGCGCAGCGGCTCCGAGCGTCGTAGCGGCATAAATCGCAATCGGAATCAGCAGGCGCGCCTTCCGCATGCAGTGCTCCGAGGCAGGAAGTAACCGAGGAACCGAAGGCAGGAGGTTGCGCTCAAGGGGGAGCGCGTCGGCAGGACCACACACACCGGCTGAAGCCGGAACTCCAACTGCTCATCGGCCAGGCACCTCTTGTCCGCTTCGGCCGATGACCGGAACATCCATCAATCAATACGCATATCTTACGGAAATTCCATGCTCGAAGCAAGCACGCTCGTCTTTCCGCAGGATGGGCTTCCAAGCCCGTCCGTGATTTTCTCTCAGTTGTCGGGCGGCTGCTCGCGCCACCCGCACAACTCAAAATTCCCGGGGACGGACTCGCCGCACCCGCGGCATTGCCACTCGGCCAGTTCGCGACCGGCAAGCGCCAGGCTCGCTTCCGCCGCAGTCCAACGGGGAGCCGCGCCAAGTTGATCCGGCGGGGGGGCAGTAGCAGTAGAAAGATGTCCAGCTTCAACGACCGGACGTGGGAGGCCCCGTCTGGTCCGCCAAGGATCGTTAATCCCGCGGGGGCCACGGCGCGGCCATGCGATGCCGCATGCTCCTAACAAACCCCGCAGTCGGCTCAAAGGTTTCGTAAATTCGATAAATTTCGTGGATTTTGCGCATGGTGAGATCATCAGGCCCGCTGCGCCGCGTGACGCGATTTGACGCAGCACCCGGGAGTGCGATAGGCTTTGAGACAGGTGGCGAGCGATTTTTTCGGGGCTCTTTTCAGGAAGCGGGCCGGTGATCTCGATTCTGGGGGCTCGCGGACGGCTGTGCGATTCGCTGTCGCGGCGTGAATTGCTGACGGTCGGCGGATTGTCGCTCGTGGGACTTGGGTTGCCCGCGTTCTTGCGCGCGACGGCCAACGCGGCGGAAAGCGTGAAGAGCGGCGCGGCCGTCCCCCCCGGATTCGGGAAGGCCGAGTCGGCCATTTTCGTTTATCTGCAAGGAGCGCCCAGTCATATCGACCTGTGGGACCCCAAGCCGAGCGCGCCTGCCGAGATCCGTGGCGAGTTCGCGCCGATTGTTACGGAAGCCCCGGGGATGATTCTCGGCGAGGTACTCCCCAAACTGGCGCGGCAGGCCGCGAAGTTTTCGCTGATCCGCACCGTGGGGTGCAAGCCGAAGGGACTGCCGAACCACGGCTCGGCGATTTACATGCTCATGACCGGGCACGACCCGGGCAACTTCTCGCCGACGGGACTGGCGGTCCCGCCGTCGCGCGAAGATCTTCCTTCCGTGGGCTCGGTGACGTCGCGGTTTCGTCCGGGGGAGCCGGGCCGGTTCAGCTACGTCACCATCTGCGGGCCGACGAAGGAAGCCGCGGTCGTCGGCCTCGGGCAGGGGGCGGGACTATTGGGCGGGGCGTATGATCCTTATCAGATGTATGACGATCCAACGCAGCCCCTCAAACTTGAAGTTTTCTCATTGCCCGGAGACATGACGCTCGACCGGTTGAAGGAGCGGGTCGACCTGCGGAGGCTGATCGACGCCCAGTCGCTGTCGCTCGATGCGGCGGCGCGGGCGACCGGCGGCCGCCGGGGCCTGACGGGGCGCGATTCGTTCGACGCCTTTTATCAGAAAGCCCTGACGATTCTGCAATCGAACGCGG
>JBLMWR010000453.1:0-7344 GCA_050257335.1 Deltaproteobacteria bacterium
TCCGCACCACCTCCACCAGCGACATGCGGTGAACGGGATTGAAGAAATGCAACCCCGCCACCTGCGACGGCCGCGCCGTCGCGGCCGCCCGCTCACGGCTCGGCAAGGCCGACGGGTGGGAGACGATCGCGGCTGCCGCGGGCAACCGCCGATCGAGCTCGCGAAAGACATCCTGCTTGACGTCGAGACGCTCGACGACCGCTTCGATGGCCAGTTCGGCGTGCGACACGGCATCCCATTCGGTCGTGCCTGTGACGGCTTTCCAGCGGCGATCGGCTTCCTCGGCATTGAGAGACCCGGACTCGACGGCGTCGCGCATGAGCGACGCGATGCGCCCCAGTCCGCCGTCCACGAGCTCCTGCCGGATGTCCTTGAGAATTACGTTCAACCCCTCGTAGGCGAGCAACTGGGCGATGCCCGCCCCCATCGTACCGGCGCCGATGACGGCGACCGTTTTGACCGGCTGCGGCGCGACGCGGGTTTCGCCGGACCAGGTGGCCGGTTTGCGGGCCCGCTCGCGCTGAAAGAACAGTTCGAGAAGATGGCGGCATGTCGGTGTGAAAAGCAGGCGGCAGAATTCGTCGCGCTCCGCTTTGAGGCCCGCCGCAAGGCCCAGCTTGAATCCCGTTTCGACCGCCCGCAGGACCGCCGCCAGGGCCGGATAGTGGCGCCCCCGTCGCCCCAGGCGCTTGCGAGCCATTTGCAAGACGAGCCAGCGGCCGGGCCGCGTGTCGTCGCGCAACCGTGCGGCAAGAGGACGCCTCGGCCGATGAACCGGTTTTCCCGCAAGGCGATCGGTCAGAAACGTCCGCAGCGCATTTTCGAACTGGTCGGGAGGAGCGATCATGTCGACCAGTCCCAGCCGCTTGGCCCTGGAGGGCGTCAGGCGCCGCCCCTCGAGGATCATCCGCAGGGCGGGTTCCAAACCGATCAGCCGCGGCAGGCGCTGCGTCCCCCCCCATCCGGGAATCACTCCCAGTTGCGTTTCGGGAAGTCCGATGCGCGTCGCGGGGTCGTCGCGCGCCACCCGAAACGTGCAGCACAGGGCGAACTCGAGTCCGCCGCCCAGACAGGGACCGTGAATCACGGCGGCGGTCAGCATTGGCAATTCCGCGATGCGCGCGTACAGCTCCTGCCCGGAGCGAAGCGCCGTTTCCGCCTCTTCCGGAGTGCCAATTTGCTGAAGCTGGGTCAGGTCGGCTCCCGCAAGAAATCCGGAGTCCTTCCCGCTGCGAAACACGACGAGACCCAGCGACGGGTCTCGGTCGAGGCGTTCCACGAGCGCCGCCATGTCGCGCAACAACGATTCATCGGCGACGTTGAGCGGGCGTCCCGGCATATCGACAACAACGGTCATGACGCCCGGCCGGTCCTGTTCGATGCGCAAGTTCCGAAAATCATCCATGCCGGCTCTCCCGGGAATCGATCGGTTCGGTCTCCACCCAGACGGCCACCCCCTGTCCCCCTCCGACGCACAGCGAGGCGAGACCGCGCCGTTGTCCCCTTTCGCGCAGCGCGCGGAGCAGCGTGATGACGAGCCGCGTCCCCGAGGCGCCGACCGGATGCCCGAGGGCGATTGCACCCCCGTTGACGTTCAGCCGCTCCGGGTCGATCTCGCCGACCGGCTCTGATTCTCCCAGGGCGTGTTTCGCGAATTCCCGAGAGGCGAGCGCCTTAAGGCAGGCCAAAACCTGCGCCGCAAAGGCCTCGTTGATCTCGAACAATTCGAAGTCGCCCAGCGACAGTCCCGTTTTCCTCAGCAGCTTGTGAATGGCGAAGACCGGGCCCAGTCCCATGCGGCCCGGATCGCAGCCGGCGATTGCATAGTCGCGCAGGTAGCCCAGCGGTTCCAGGCCCGCAGGCCGCGCCCGCGCGACCGGCATCACGACTGCGGCTGCGGCGCCGTCGGTGATCGGGCAACTGTTGCCGGCCGTCACGCTGCCCCGGCACCGGTCGAACAGGGGAGGCAGCTTCTCCAGAGCCGCAAGAGATTGATTCGGCCGCGGGCCGGTGTCCTGGTCGAGGGCGTCGCCCTGACCCGTCCGCGAGGGCACTGGCACGACTTCGCCCTTGAAGAAACAGCGCTGCCAGGCGGCAGTCGCGCGCTGGTGGCTGCGAAGCGCGAAGGCATCCTGCTCGGCGCGCGAGATGGCGAATTCCCGCGCCAGGACTTCCGCCGTCTGCCCCATGCTGAGCCCGCAGGTCGGGTCGCACAGCCCCACTTCCAGGGCCGGCACGGGCCGGAAGAAACCCGGCCGCAATCCCGCCAGGAGCGATACTTTCTTCCTGCCCCGGGCGCGGAAGAACTCGATCAGCCATTTCTGCATCCGCGGTTCCCACAGAAACGGGACGTTGGACATCGATTCGGTCCCGCCGGCGACAACCACGTCCGCGCGCCCCTCGGCGACAATCTGCCAGGCCGAAAAGAGCGCCTCCATTCCCGATGCGCAATTCCGGTTGACCGTGTGCGCCGGCCGATCCCAGGGAATGCCGGCTCTCAGGGCGATCACGCGGGCGACATTCGACGCCTCGGGCGGCCCGGCGACGTTTCCGAAGACGACTTCGCCGACGTCCGCAGGGGTCAGCCCGCTCAGCTTCAAGACGCCCTCCACGGCGATGCGGCCCAGTTCGTCGGCCGGTCGATCGGCCAGCGCGCCAAATGCCTTGGCGAACGGAGTGCGCACACCCGCCACAATCGCCAGTGGCTCGCGTTGCATTTTGGGCTGTCGCCTGTCCATCGCCCACCTTCTGCCTCGGGGCCTGTCGCAAATCTGCGTTAAAGCGGTCCTTCACCGTATCTCAATCTGGAAAAAACGCAAGAAAGCCACCACCCTTGACGGGGACGTGCGCGAATCAATCGCGACGACGCACGTCCCCTCAGGGCCCCCTATCCGCCGGCGGGCTGCCCCGACCCGGCTCGCCGCGGTTCCGACGCCGGTGTATCGCGTAGTTCGCGGCGGAGCACCTTGCCGAGAAAATTCCGCGGCAGGTCCCCGGTCTGCGTCTCCACCATCTTCGGCCGCTGCTGTGCCGACAGGTTGTGCCTCACAAAGACGTCAAAGTCCCGGCGGTTCAGCTTCTTTCTGGGTTCGAGGACGACAACCGCCTTGACGATCTCTCCGGCGAACTCGTCCGGCTCACCGACGACGGCCACATCGCGGATTCCAGGGTAGGTTCGCAGGACGGCTTCCACATCGGCAGGATAGACGTTGAATCCGGAGGTGATGATCAGGTCCTTCTTGCGGTCGACGATGCGGAAAAAGCCGCGTTCGTCGCACGTCGCCAGATCGCCGGTGTAAAGCCAGCCCTCGCGCAACACCCGGTCCGTCTCGGCCTGATTGTTCCAGTACCCCAGCATCACCTGCGGTCCGCGAACGACAAGCTCGCCGACCTCGCCGCAGGGGAGCCGCTCGGTTCCGGTCGCGGCGTCGACGATCTCGGCGACCGTGTCGGGCAATGGCAATCCGATTGTCCCCGGCACCGCCGTTCCGTCGAGCGGACCGGCGTGCGTCACCGGACTGGCCTCGGAGAGGCCGTACCCTTCGACAACCGTGCATCCGGTGCGCCCGCTGAATTCTTCGGCGATATTTGCCGGGAGAGGCGCACCCCCGGAAATGCAGACCTTGAGCGAGCTGAAATCATGGTTCTTCTTCCGCAGCATTCGGGAATTCAGAGCCGACAGCATGGCCGGTACGGCGAAGAACGCCGTGGGACGATGTTGTTCGATCAACCGCACGACCGATGCCGTCCGGAAGCGGTGGTGCATGACCAGCGTCGCCCCGAGGGCCACTCCGTTCATCACGCAGGCCGAAAGACCATAGCTGTGAAAGAACGGCACGACCGCGAGAATCGTCTCGCCTCCGGGGATCCCGTGCGACCAGTGGGACAATTGCCAGGCGTTCGACATCTGGTTGCGGTGCGAAAGGACCACGGCTTTGGGGGCCCCTGTCGTCCCCCCGGTCGGCAGGATATACGCCGGACCGCCGGTGTCGACGACGGCGGAACCGGAACACTCCCGAGCCGCGTCGATGCTCTCCTGAAAGTCGCGAAGCCGCGTCCCCTCACACGCGACTCTCCCGAACCCGATTCTGCGGAACCGAAGCCAGGCATAACCCAGACGCTCGACGCGCGACAGGCGGCTGCTCAGCGAGACGACCAGCACCACGTTCGGGCGGTGTTCTCCGCCACAGACCAGGGGTAAAAGGAGGTCCAGCGTGACGACGACGCGGCAATCCGTCGATTTGACGAACCTTGCCACTTCCGGCGCCACCATCAGCGGGCTGAGCGCCACGACGACCCCGCCTGCCATCCAGGTCCCGAACAGTGCCACCAGGTAGTCCGGAAGGTTTGGCAACAGGACGCCCACCCGGTCGCCCGGTTGCAATCCTTCGCGCGCGAGCACCGACGCGAACCGCCGCGCGCGCGAGAGCAATTCCTCATACGTGAGCTGCTGCGCGTAGTAGCGACATGCGACACGCTTCGGGAATCGATCGGCGCCGTGTTCCAGCAGCCAGCCCAGCGGCTGATCGGGATACTCCAAGGTCGCCGGAACCCCTGCCGGGTAGTGATTCAGCCAGGGGGGGCTCGGTCTGCCAAACGGCCACAGATCGCGAAGCGCGAACATGAGAGATCTTCCCGGCCCGGCGAGAACTGCGCCCAATTATTCGAGCCGCGGCAATCGGAGTCAACGGCGGAACAGGGGCGGCCTTGGGTGCGCGGTTCACGGAGATGTCCCTGCAACCGTCTGATCGAAATCGACGATCGAGCCGGTCATCAGCTCCCGGGCAACGGCTTCCCCCGGTCCCTGGGTGCTTGCGATGACGACGGCGACTCTCGTTTGCGGTTCTGTCATCGTGCGTCAATGCTCATCCGGGGAGCACTCGGGACGCGGTGCATTCACCAGCGCAGGCGGCCGGGAAGGTATTTGTCGATTAACGCCGTGTAGTACGGCGCCAGCCGGTTCCAGTCGGGGCGCTGCGGACATTTGGAATAGAGGTCGTACGGATTGAATTTCCTGACCCAGGGAAGCATCTGCCGGTCATGCTCGTCGAGCAGATGTCCGTATTCCTCCTCGCGGTGCCACGGGTAGAACGAGTGATAGCGGATCATGGACAGCGCCGGCTCGGGGAGCGAGCATCCCGCCTGCGTGACGACGTGGTAAAGGTACTCGTCGTGCCCCCATGACAGATGCACGTTCCGCAGTCCGCAGCCTGGATCGTAGACGCCGCAGGGGGAACTGAAGCGCGGATCGGCGGCGTCGGGATTGTCGTCGAGGAACTCGGGATAAACGACGCGCCGGCTGAAAGCGCACCCTACCGGAAACGTGTCCCCCACCACGGCCCATTGCGGTTCGCCGAACAGACACAGGATCTTCCCCAGGTCGTGGATCAGCCCCGTCAGTACGAACCAGTCGTCGTGGCCGTGGGCACGAATCGCCTCGGCCGTCTGCAAGAGGTGTTCCTTCTGCGACAGATCGATGTCGGGGTCGGAATCGTCCACCAGCGTATTCAGATAGTCCATCGCCTCAAGCACCGTCATCTCGCGGTGGTCGAAGCCGAGGAACTCTTTCTTCTTCTGCAGCACGAACTCGTACGTCTGATGGCGGTGATTGAGCCGATAGAACTCGCGCACCGTGTCGCGGGCGGGGTTATCGTAATTGCGATAATCCTCTTTCGCCTTCTGGCCCGGCTCCGGATACCGCGCCTCCACAAAGTCGTCCCAGTCGTCGAGGCTGCGGAGGGGGTTGTCGGTGGGGGATGTGCCGCTCATGGGGGAATTGTACCCAGACTCGCCATGGGGGGGAAATCCAGAGCCGCTGGGCGCGCGGTGCATTGCATTCGCCCGTTGGTCGGGGAAGAATGAATTGTTTCAGCTCTCAATCGTTGCCCGGCCCATTTCCACCCCGTCAATTGGAGAAATGCCATGCGCCGCATCGTACTCGCCGGTTTGTTCAGTTTCGCATTCCTGACGCAGGCGGCCAGGGCCGACGGGCTGATTTACCACTTGCCCGCGAACGGATCGTCGGTCCGGTATGACACGGAGACGACCGGATCATTCAACGGCCAGGAGCGGACGTTCAAGGGATCGCTCACCATCAGCTCCGTCGGCGAGACGACGGTTGACGGCGAAAAGTGCCGGTGGATCGAATTGCGAATGATGACGAAGCGCGACGACCAGGAACGGGTCGCGATCGCCAAATGCCTCATTCCCGAAAAGCACCTCGGGCGCGGGAAGTCGCCCGGCGAGCACGTCATCCGCGGCTGGCTCAAGCAGGGGGACGGCGAGCCGCAGGCTTTCACTGATCTCAAATCGGCGCAGGGAGGCGGGCGCCTGGCGGGGTATCTCGTCGGGCCGCCGCAGAATCCCGGCGAGCTGGAGAAGATCGAGATCGACGGTCCGCTGGGGAAGCTGGCGTGCCCGGCTGTCACCGGCACTCGGGACGTCGAACAAGCCAATGGAACGACGTCCATCACCTTTGAAAACCGGCTGCACGAGAAATCACCCTTCGGCGTCGTCAGCGCCGTCTGGAAATTTGAACGCAAGATGAACGGTCAAGTCACCGGCATGGGAACGACCAAAATGACACTTGCCGACACCAGCACCACAGCCCTCAGTGAACTGCCCGACAGGAATTGAGAAGATGTCCGACTGAGTGGGTGCCGGAATAGGGGTGGGCAGGCGAGCGGGGGGACCGATTCTCTTCGAATCGGTGCCGGCCCCCTCGTGAGGTCGATCGTTCAAGCGACTGCCCTGATTGAAGAGAACCTGTCAAATCGAACGTCGATCGGGAGACCCTCTATGATTCGTGGCTTGCTGCTGCTCGCCAGCACCCTGATCGTGGCGGGGTCGTCCCCAGACGACAACGCCGACGCCGCCCGCCACGATCGGATCGCCGCGCGGCGGCAGGGTGTCGCCGTCATCTGTCATCGCGGGGCTTCCGAGTTCGCGCACGAGAACACGCTGGAAGCGTACCGCGCGGCGCTGGAGCTGGGGGCCGACGGAAACGAAATTGACATCCGCGTCACGCGCGACGGCGTCCTCGTCTGCTTTCACGACGACATGCTCGATCAGTTGCTCGACGCCTTCGGGGACGTCGCCGATTACGACTGGGCCGAGCTGCGGGCGTTTCCATTCCGCAGGCCCGGGGTGTTCGGCGAGTTCTGCCGGATTCCGACGCTCGAAGAGGTCTTCGAGCTGCACAAACGGCTGGCCGGGCTGATGCACCTCGACGTCAAACGCCCGCATCTGGAGCCGGCCATCGCCGCGCTCCTCGACCGCATGGATCTCTGGGACCACGTCGTCGCGGTCAACCATGAGAACGCACCGGGGATTCTCAAGCATCCG
>JBLMWR010000454.1:0-2596 GCA_050257335.1 Deltaproteobacteria bacterium
CCAGGGAGGCGTTTGAGGAAATCGAAGGGCCCGGTCCGTCCCTGGCCGGGAGCGTTCTTCACATTGCGGGCGGTGGGGCTGCTCTCGATGTCCAGCGGAATGATTTCCAGATCGTCGAAGCGGATTTCACCCAGGCCCGTCAGGGCCATCGTCAGCGTCAGCTCGGTCGTCTCCGTGACTTCACGGACCAGCTCAAACTTTTGCCAATCGGCGGCCGTCCGCCAGCGGATGGCGGCGGCGGGGCCGACCAGGCTGTCGTAACAGAGGGCGCCGTCGAGGTTTCCCAGGCAGGGAGCAGCTACCTTCACCCACCCGCTGATGTACACAAGCTGGCCCTTGTAGACCGTGACCGGAGGGGAGATCACCGTGACGGGACGCTCCGGAACGGACAGCGGCGGGTCCTGTCCCGGGGCGGGGGCGGCAATCAGCCGCAACGAGTATGTTCCCTTGTGGGCCCGCGGATACAATTCGGCAGTGGCCCGCACGCCGTCGATCGCCGTCTGCTCGTGTTTCCATCCTTCGGCGACCATCGTGTCGAAATCCTCGAAATCTCCCGAGCGCAGGACGTTCCTGGAACCTTCGATGCGGGCCCGGCCAAAGCGGGCGATCATCCGCCAGTGGTCGGGAAGGGTCTGAAAGCAGAGCGTGTGGGGGCTCGACACGGGGGCGTACATGCGGCGCACGGCGTCGTTCCAGCAAGCCTTTTGCAGGATCCGCAGAAGCTGCATGGCTTCGCCGGCCGCCAGCCGGGCCTCGTGAAAACGCTCGGCCCGCAGCTCCGCCTCGGCCCGGTCCACGCGATCTTTGGCCCCTCTGAGAATCGCCCCCGCGTCGAACTGACCCATCCCGAGCTTGTGCAGCTCGAGATCGACGGCGGCGACGCGCTCGAGCTTGGCGCGGGCCAGCTCGAGCGATATGCGGGCCGCCGGCTCCCGCAGTGTCTTCACCTTCTCGCGAAGCTGTTCGATGAGCTGGAGGTTGTCGGTCGCGAAGAGGACGGCGGTCGTATCGAAGCGCTTGACCGTCACCTGTTTGCCGCCCGCGACGCGGTCTCCCTGCAACATTTCGATCCCCGTAGTGCTGATTTCCCAGAAGCGCGCCGATTCTCCGCCGCCGGGAACGACGATTTCGGCGTCGTTCGCCGCCATCCGGCCCGGCACGTATTGCGATTCGCTGGCGTACCATACGGGCAGGACGAGCATCCCGTCTCCGGTGCGGATGATGGCCGCTTCCAGGTCGCGCTTGAACTCGTCGACCTCGCGAAGCGTCGTCTCGCGGTCATTGAGTGCGGCTTCGCGGGCCCTGGTCCCTTTGCCGGCAGCCAGCGGCGACGCAGCCCCTTTGAGGTTTCGCGTGGGGGGGACATGAGCGGTAAACGGGTTCTGCCCGCCGACGGCGCCGACCGCCAGCAGGGGTTCCAGCAGCTCCAGTTCCATGTTGAGCAGGGCCAGCATCAGCCGTCGCTCCTGCGCGCCGGGCTGGTCGTCATCGAGCGACGAGTGGGTCCAGAAGCCGATTCCGCGGCAGCCGGCCGCCAGTGCCGCGTAGACCTGCAGGCGAAGTTGTTCGGGCTCGACGACCTGCGGGCTCCAGTCGGCCGCCTGCCGGATTTCCTCCTGCGCCAGTCCCGGCTCAGTCTGAATCCACGTCAGAAAAAAACTCCCCGGCTGCGCGAGATTGCGATGCTCGATCAACCAGTCGCGGTAGTTTTTAAACCCGAAGCTGGTATGCAGGGGTGAGCGGCTGACGCTGGTCAGGTTCAGGTGCCGCGAATACGTCCGTTCCAGACCCGTCACGTCCCCCATGAGGGGCCGTTTATAGAGCCGATCGGCGTTGCGAATCTGGTCCTGCCAGGCGGCAACTTCCCGCTTTCTTTCGGGAGGAATATGCGTCCCCAGATACCAGAACAGGACGCGGGCCGTCTCCGGACCGAAGGGGGCCAGATGGGTGGTGGCGGAATCGCCTCGCGGATTGTCGCCGGCCCCGATTCGCGGAGGCACCGCCATGGCCCGCAGCCCCACCCGGTCGAGCTCCTCGAGGAACCGCGTGTCCCGATAATCCGGGACCCAGATGACATTGAACCGCATCCGCGCCAGTTCGCCGGTCTGTTCGCCGCGGTAGGGGAGCAGGCGAGGAAAGAACGGCCGCCCCCGGACGTGGAGCTGGTCGCCGCGAAAGGCCGCTTCCGGATCCGGTTCCGTCTCTCGCTCAACGTTCTCGGCCTGGCGGACGCGATCCGGGGGGGGCGCATCGACGATCCCTTCGAACCGCAAGCTGTCGATCACGAATCGCGATGAACCGCGATCCGAGCTGATGCGAATAACGGCCGCGTCGACATACGCACCGCGCAGGTCGAGGTCCTGTTTCAGCCCCGCCTCCAATTGCAGGCGCCGGCGGATTTGAGGCGACAGGCTCGTCAGCCGCGCGCGCATGTCCCGGCATTCAAGTTTCTGCCACTGCCCCTCTTTCGTGTACGCGTCTCCTTCGAGCGGCACCGTCAGGTTTTTTCCGGTCGTCGGGTCGATTTGATTAGGAAAGACCACCTGCACGAAGAGCGTCGCCCCGTCCTGATTCGACTGAAACCAGAGGGAAAGTT
>JBLMWR010000455.1:0-7101 GCA_050257335.1 Deltaproteobacteria bacterium
ACCGGCCTGGGTTCCGGATGGTACCCGGGCAAATTCATCGGCGGATCATAATCGGGATGTCCGGCGGTCTCCTGGATCTGCAGGTCCTTGGGAAAGTCGATCAGGACCGGCCCCGGGCGCCCCGTGCGGGCCACGTAAAACGCTTCTTTGACCACCCGCGGAATGTCTTCGTAGCGGGTGATCAGGTAATGGTGCTTGGTGATTGCGCGGGAAACCTCGACGATCGGCGTTTCCTGGAAGGCATCGGTGCCGATGAAGTGCCGCGCCACCTGCCCGGTGATCGCCACGAGCGGGCAACTGTCCATCTTGGCGTCGGCCAGACCGGTGACGAGGTTCGTGGCCCCTGGCCCGCTGGTGGCCATGCAGACGCCGACTTTGCCCGTGCTGCGGGCGTACCCCTCAGCGGCGAAAATCCCTCCCTGTTCGTGGCGGGGAAGAATCGTCCGCAGCCGATGCTTCTGGTGCGTGAGCGACTGGTGCATCGGCATGCTCGCCCCGCCGGGGTACGCGAAGACCGTGTCGACCCCCTGCCGGACCAGGGCTTCGACCAGAATGTCGGCCCCGGTCACAAGCGGGTGGGCATGAGTCTTCGATTTGGGTCGAGTCTGGGTTTTTTCGGCGGCCACGGTCGTCTCGCTCGGTCTTCCTGCTGAAAAACGTAAGGGGGAGTTGCCCGATGGACAAAGAATACCGGTTTCAGGTTCGAGAAATCGGCACCGTAGATAGTATACATCACTCCGGAGAATTGCGAGAGGCTCTGGGCGGCATCTTCGGACGCGGGAAATGTTGTGGCCGGTCTTCTGACCGGGCGACCACAGGCCTCCCCTGCAAACGGAGACCTGCGGTCACGCCCTCGGCGGGGTCAGCGACCCGCGCCGATCCAGGAGACGCGCGCCGGACCGGCAGACACGCGCCGAACGGCGAGTAAACGAACGCGGGATTTACAGGCCCGCCGCGCTGCGCGGCAACTGCTGGATCTGGTCGTTCATGCGAGACAGAGCCGGCAGCGTCTGGTTCAGGACGCGCCGCAGCCAGCTTTGAGGGGCAGCCAGCGTTTCCAGCGCGGTTCGCGCGGCGATGCGGCCGGCCTCGATCAACTCATCCGCCGTGGTGAAATCGAACCACGGAACCTCGTCCACGTCGGGGACGATCGTCAGGTCGGCTTCCGAACGGAGCTGCCGGCGAAACATGGCCGAGCCGATGTCGTTCATCCGCATCAGGACGTCCAGGGCCGTCGGCTCGCGATCCAGCGGCTTGAGATTCGAGCCCACGTCCACCGCAATGAGAAGCTGCGGATCGTACGAGCGGGCGACGCCGAGCGGCAGCGCGCAGAATCCGCCGATATCGCACAGCAGTTTTCCCTCGAAGGTGACCGGCGGGAAGATGCCGGGGACGGCCGCAGAGGCCTTGACCGCCAGCCGCAGCGGGCCTTTCTCGAACACCACCGGCTGGCCCTGATCGAGATCGACCGCCACGATGCTTAGCGGAATCTGCGCGTCGGCGATGTCGGCATCGGGGAGGAGGTGATCGACGACGGCTTCAAGCAGCTCGCCGGGGAGGAGCGAACTCTGGTGAACGGCCCGATAGAACATGCGATTGGCGCGCACGAGGCCGGTCAGACGGCGATAACCGTTCATCACGCGTCCCGTACTTGCCGTGGAGGGGACGGGATGTGCGCCAAGGAGATGCTGCTGGTGCCGGGCAAATTCGGCGGAATACAGAAAGTCGTGCGCCCGCTGGATGACGCGACCGATGTCGGGATCGAAGGCGAACATGGCGCCCGCCAGGCTCCCGATGCTGACGCCGACAATGCGCTCCACGCCGAGGCCCGCCGCGAGCATTTGCTCGATCGCGCCCAGGTGGGCGACACCCCGTGCACCGCCGCCTCCCAGGGCGACCGTTGCGGGGCGGGGTTGTATGGCGGACATTGCGTGAATCCGGGAAGTGAAAGGGCGAGACAACCTCGGGAGAATTGTTCGCGGCGAGGTCGCGCAAGGTCAAGGGGCAATTCCGTGACGGGGCGTCAAGCACGGAATCGTCGTCCGCCTGCCCGGAGGTTCCATTCATGCTTCATTTCTGCCGCTGCAGTCGGCCCAGCCAGACGATCGAGCCGGAATAGGGCTTTTGCGGTTTGGACCACTTGACGGACTTTGGAGGGATTTTCCGCGTCCGTCGAACGCGAAACGGCGAGTTGAGTCATTGACCTTCGCGAATTTGTGTCGAATAATTTGTTAAAGGAAATCGCGGTCGCGGGAGACGGAAACTCGTGGAAAACCGTCGTTTACCGGACTGCGAGGGTGGTTCATGGTCGCAATCGGGAGCTTCGGGTCATACGGTCGAACAGAGATGCCCTGGCGGGATCACTATCCCGCCGGGGTTCCGCTGCATCTGGACTATCCGCGGGAGCCGCTGGGATGGCTCCTGGAACAGGCTGCCGCCCGCTTCCCCGACCGCGTCGCCTGCCGCTACTACTCGCAGCAGATGACCTATCGCGAGTTGCTCTCGCAGGCCCGCCGGCTCAAAGCCGTGCTCATCCGCCAGGGCCTGAAGCCCGGCGATCGCGTGGCGGTGCTGCTTCCCAACCTTCCGGAGTACCTCGTCACCCTGTTCGGCGCGTGGATGGCCGGCGCGGTCGTCGTGGCCCTCAGCCCGCTGATGGTCGACGAAGAAGTCGTGCGCCTCGTTAAGGCCACTGGCTGCCGCGTCGCCGTCACGCTCGATGTCCTGTCGCCCTTGCTCGGCGACCGCGAGCACTGGCCCGAGCTGGTGTTGCTCTCGTCGCTCAGAAAACGTCTCTCTCGGCTCGAGCGCTTCGGGTATGCCTGGGTCCGGTTCCGGAGAATCGGCCTGCACCATGCCTGCAACGGCACGACGGTTCGCGAGTTTCAGAAGACGATCGACGAAACTGAAGAAAACACCGATCCGATCGCGATTGACGTCAATTCGCCAGCGTACATTCTGCCGACGGGGGGGACGACGGGGGTGCCCAAGGCGGTGGTCCTCGCGCACCGCAATCTGATGGCCAATGCCCTGCAGGTTTCGCGCTGGTCGATGGGAGTGCCGGGCGAAGACACCATTCTCGCGGTGCTTCCCTTCTTCCACAGCTACGGCCTGTCAACGTGCGTGATGACGGGGATGGCCCTGGGGGCGACTCTGGTGCTGCATCACCGATTCCGCCCGGCGTCGGTCGTGCGGTTGATCGAACAGCATCGGCCGACGCTGTTCCCCGCCGTCCCCGCCATGCTCACGGCCCTCAATTCGAAGGTCCTTCGCAAGAAGAAATACGACCTCAGCTCGCTGAAATCGTGCATCTCGGGAGGGGCGCCGCTGCCGCAGAAGGTGGCCGAGGAATTCAGCCAGCACACCGGCTGCACCGTGGTCGAGGGTTACGGCCTGTCGGAAGCCAGCCCGGTGACGCACGCCGGCCCCCTCGACGGATCGGCAGAGCCCGGCTCGATCGGCTTCCCGATGCCTGACACCGAAGCCCGCATCGTCGACTCCGCCACGGGGACCGAGACGCTCCCCTATGGTGAAGTCGGGGAGCTCGTCATTCGCGGACCGCAGGTGATGCTCGGCTACTGGAATAACCCGGCCGAAACCCAACGGGTGCTGCGCGATGGCTGGCTCTATACCGGCGATCTGGCGACCTGCGACGAGCGCGGAATCTTCCGGATCGTGGACCGCAAGAAAGACCTGATCATTACCTCTGGATTCAACGTGTATCCGGCCGACGTGGAAGCGATCCTGCGCACCTGCCCTGGTGTGAAGGACGTAGCCATTGTCGGCCAACCGGACAACGACGTCGGCGAGATCGTCAAGGCGATCGTCGTCGTCGAGGCGGGCAGGAAGTTCAACCGCCGCGATTTCGACGCCTTCGCTCGCCGCAAACTGTCGGCGTCGCAGCGGCCCAGGGTCGTCGAGACGCGGACGGCAGATCTGCCGCGGAACTTCCTCGGCAAAGTCCTGCGCCGAGAGCTGCGGGAACAGGCGTTGCAGGCCGCCGCAGGCGCCGCCAGGTAGGTCCGGTCTGGCCTGCGGAACCCCTGACCAGGCGGCCGGACGATCTGTATCGGGTTTTTGTTCCCTCGGTCTTCATCGACCAGGTCGTGAATCGGTCCCGAAGGGACCGTGCTTCGACCCCGGCGAGGGGTCGCAGCCACGAGTGCTTTGTCGAACCTTGATCTTGAAGATTCCGGCGCGCCGGCCGGCTCTGGCGGGAACTTTTCATCGCATTGAGCAGCACTTGCGCGAGCGGCGGTCGATGTATAATCGCGCAGGCGAAATGAATGATATTCACGCCGGCGCAGGCCCGTGCAGGGCTTCGTTTTGCGAAAAACGGCCCCGGTTTTCGGGGGTTCTTCGCGAATTGAAAACCGGCCAGCAGTCTCTTTCGCACTCCCGAAAAAGCTCAGCGTATCATGGCCACTGCGGCGCGAGAAGTGGGGCGGCGGGGGCGCCGGCCGACTTACGGCACGTTCGCTGCCACCGATGCTTTTTCGGCGCCGCATTTTTCGCACGCCGGAAGCAACGAATGCCGCACGGCGTGGCACGAAGGGCATTCTTCGAACAACTTTGTGGCGCACATCGGGCAGGTGTAGGGTTCTTCGGACCCGTCCCGGGAAACAGGCGGCATCTGCAGTTTGCGGATGCTTCGCCGGCTCCAGAACATGTATTTCAACGGCCCCCGGCGGATCGGGTAATTGCAGATCGGGCAAAGGAATGCCTCATACGCCTCGCGGTACTGCTTCAGCAGCCAGTCCTTTTTCGGAAAGGCGATCATCTTCAGGAGGTAGACAAGGATCCGGACCACGGCGGCCAGGCACGCCAGGATCAGAACGTACCTGAAGTACCGCGTCGGGAAATGCTGGTGCATCACTTCGGCGACTTTCACCAGCAGGGCGATGCCGAAGGCGTAGATTAGCGGCGCGTAAAGCCCCCCGCGCTTCGTCAGAAACAGCCAGGCGGCGACGACCATCAGCGGCGCCAGCGCCGCCAGCTTGAAGATCGCCATTCTCACCTCGTGCGAGTGAACCTCGGCTTCCCACTCACGCTGCACCGGCTCGCGCTGTTCGCCAAGCTGATGCTCGACGGCGCGCCGTTCTTCCTCGAGATCCTGCGACTGGTTGTTCAGCCGGGCAATCCCCTCGTTCAGAAGCTGATACTTCTTCTGGTTCTCGAGAAACAGCTCCTTGCTGCTTTCCAGCGACTTCAGCTCGTCGGGACTCGGCGTAATGTTCTTCTGCAGCGCCAGCTTCTGAATTTCCAGCAACTGATTCATGGTTTTCTGCGAGCTGGCGGTGCTGTCGGCGAGGATCGCCTGCCGCGCCTTCTGATCGCGGATCTCGCGGTTCACGTCGGCGATTTTCTCCTGCAGGTCGCGAGACTTTTTGACCAGGGCCTGGTCGAGCATTCGCTCTTCGACCTCGGAATACTCCGGCCGCGGGGCCTCCCCGATGTCATCGACGATGAAACCGAGCAGCCAGTAGATGAGCACCGTGAGGACGACGGTGAACAGGTGCACCAGAAAGCGGTGCATCCAGGGACCTTTCGGGGTCGGTTGAGGAGCGGGCATGGCACGGTTTTCCTGGGAAAGTCCACATGACGCCTGGCGTCGTTGGCCGGGACGACGGCATTGTACGCTACATTCGAGCCGAGATCCTCGCAAAAATGCAACACGTCCGGCCCTTGACCCCGACTGCCGGCCGTCCTTACCATGAAGGCATTCTGTCTGACCTTTTTCCCCGGAGGACATGTCATGCGACGTTCAATCCCGATGGCGCTCGGTCTGGCGATTGTTGGCGTTTCCTCTCTGCTCCTTTCCGCAGAGCCGGCGCGGAACGCGGCCCCGAAGGCCGCTCCGAAGATTCCGAGGGAACTTCTGGAACAGCGTCGCGAGGCAGCCCGCAAGGTCTACGAAGAGGATCTGACGCGATTCCGGGGGGCCGAGCTGGTGATGGACGAGCGCCTGCTGTGGTGGTCCGAACGCTGGCTGAACGCGGAGCTGGCCTTGAGCGAAAAACCCGCCGACCGGACGGTCGCCCACGAGGCGCACGTGAAACGCCTCAAAGAGCTGGAAAAAATGTTCGCCCACTACGCGAAAACCGGGCAGGGACGCGAGTCGGACGCGCAGGCCGCGACCTACTTTCGCGCCGACGCCGAGATCCGGCTGCTGGAGGCCGGCGGGAAGTAAGCCGGCTGAAGCGGGAACTACGACCGAATTCATTCCGGCCAGCCGTATTCCATCTTGAGGTTTTCGACGAGCTCGTTGATGACCCGCTCGCCCGTGTCGGAATTGGTCATGATGACGGCCCCCTGCCCGGTCGCGGGATAGGCGATCAGGCGGCAGGTGTAGCCGGGATTGGCCCCCTTTTGGATGAACGCGAGCGAGCGGTCTTTGCCGATCAGGCGGAATCCCAGTCCCGTGTCCTCGATCTGGCGCGACAGCATGGCACTGATTTGCGGCGGCGGCAGGAGCGCTTTCGGCTTTCCCTGGTGCGCCTCGCAAAGGGCGATGATAAACCGGGCGAGGTCGGCGGGGGTGCTCCACAGCCCCGCGGCGGCCAGCGCCGGCGTGCAGTTTTGCCAGCGCCAGGGGAGCGGTTGCTGATCGACGAAATGCCCCACCCCCGCGTCGGCCTCCCACTCCCTGGGCAACGGCTGTTCGAAGGTGCTCTCCTTCATCCCCACCGGTTCCAGAACGGCTTCGCGCATTAATTCCGGAAACGGCTTGCCGGTGACGTCCATGAGCAACTGCTGCACGACGCAATACCCGCCCACCGACTCGATCCGCTTCGAACCGGGCGTCTCGTCGACAACGACAGGGGGCGTATCGGCCTTTCCATCGAGAATGTCCAGCAGCGTCGGGAATGAACCGGTTTTAAACGCTAACGAGGGGAGGTTGAAGCCCGCGCTGTGGCTCAAAGCATGACGCAACGTCGGGGCCTTCTGCTTCGTGAATTCGCCGGCCGGGATCTTCCACGAAACCAGCTTGTCGTTGAGGGGCTGGTCGAGACCCAGTTTTCCCTGATCAGCGAGACGCAAAGCGGCGAGCGCCGTGACGGACTGGCTGATCGAGCCGGCCTGAAAGCGCGTATGTTCGGT
>JBLMWR010000456.1:0-3206 GCA_050257335.1 Deltaproteobacteria bacterium
GATCGATTGTCGCGGCCAGCCTGCTCGCGGCGGCCCTGACCGTCGCCGCGGCGGTCGCGTTCCGTCATCGTGTCAATTCGCCGGAATCGCTCCCGGTCGAACCGGGTGCGGCTCAAGCGACCGCTAAGGGCCTTCGACCTTTGGTGACGGCGTTCTGCGGCGACTGTCATGGGCTCCCTTCTCCGGAAGGCTTTCCGAAGCAGGCCTGGCACGAAGAGGTCAAAAAGGGGTTCGACTTCTACTTCGACTCGGGGCGTACCGATCTGTCGCCCCCCAACTTCGACCAGGTGGTCGCATGGTTCCGCAATCAGGCGCCGGATGAAATCCTGATTGCCCGGCAACCGGAGGCGCCGAATTCCGGCGCGCTGCAGTTTCGGGTGACGGACATCGCCGGCGCGGTCGACGGCGATGGCGCAGGCTCCCTCCCGGCGGTGTCATTCATCAAGTGGTGCGCGATCGCCGACCCGGGCCGGCAGATGCTGTTGTGGACCGACATGCGGAGTGGGGAATTGCGGACAGCCGATCCGCGATTACCGCATGCGCCTCCGTCGCTCGTCGGGCAACTTGCGCATCCTGCGCACGCCGAACTGTGCGATCCGGACGGAGACGGGCGGATCGATCTGGTCGTCGCCGAGCTGGGCAGTTTCCAGCCGGCCGACCACGCCGAGGGAAAAGTCATCTGGCTGCGGCAGACCGCCGACGGCGGCTGGCAACCGAAAGTCATCCAGGCGGGCCTGGGACGCGTGGCCGACGTCGAGCCGGGCGACTTCGACGGCGACGGCGACGTGGATCTGGTCATCGCTGAATTCGGGTGGAGAAAAACGGGGCGGATCCTGCTGCTCGAGAACCTGGGGAACAATGACGGCGAACCGGACTTTCAGATGCGCGTCGTCGATCCGCGGCATGGAACGATTCATGTCCCCGCGGTCGACCTGGACGGCGACGGCCGGCTCGATTTCGTCGCGCTGATCAGCCAGGAGCACGAAGCCGTCGTGGCATTTCTGAACGACGGCCGCGGGGGCTTTCGGCGCGAAACAATCTTCGCCGCGAACGAACCGGCGTTCGGATCGAGCGGGATCCAACTCGTCGATCTCGACGGGGATGGAGACCTCGACGTGCTGTATACGAACGGCGACACGTTCGACAGTTTTTATCTGAAGCCGTATCACAGCATCCGCTGGCTCGAGAATCAGGGACGATTTCCCTTTCAGGATCATCTGCTGGCGGCCATGCCCGGAGTGCACCGGGCACTGGCCTGCGATCTCGACGGTGACGGTGACCTCGATATCGTCGCCTGTTCGCTGTTGCCCCGGCGCATTCTGGGGCGCGAGCGGCCGGCCGATCTCGAGTCGCTCCTGTGGCTCGAGCAGACAAGCACCGGCAATTTTATCCGCCACGGCCTCGAACGCGAAACCAGCCAGCATGCCGCGCTCGAAGTCGGGGATTTCGACGGCGACGGCGATATCGATCTGACCGTCGGGAACTTCGCCGACGCGGGACGACCCCCTGCCCTCACCGTGTGGTGGAACCTGGGGAGCGACGCCGCTCGCGACCATGAACCGTAATGGTCCGCAGCAGAAGGTTGGGACGCGGCGAGCGGATAACGTGGTTCGCCCGGTTCAGAACTTGAAAGTGCAAACCGGCCCCGGTTATGGCGCATTCGGCCCGGCTTCCAACGCCGCACGGGCCGCGGCGTGCCTCGGGTCGACGGCCAGGGCCGCGCGGAACCAAAGCCGCGACAGCTCCGGCTTGCCGAGTTGCCGGGCCAGCACTCCGATGCGGAAGCGAATGTCGGCGTCGCCGGGCTTTTTCGCCGCTTCCTCGTGCAGGTCGGTGAATTCGCGCTCGACCGCCCGGGCCTCTTTCATCAGCCGCAACTGCTCGTCGGCCTTGTCGCGCGCCCCCTGCCTGCCGTAGGCCTGCGAGAGCTGAAAGTGCGCCTGGCTGCTGTGGGGGGCCAGACGAACCGCCTCTTCCAGCACTCCGACCGCGTCGTCCGCGCGCGACTGCAGCAGCAAGAGCATCCCCAGTTTCAGGCGGGCGGGAAAGTATCGCGGGTCGAGATCGAGCGCCTCGCGGAAATGATTCTCCGCTTCGTCGGTCCGGCCCTGACTCTGCACGCACTCGGCCTCGAGCGACAGCACGGGCGCGGTCCGGCGGCATTCCCCGAGCACCGCGAGCGCTTCGTCGAAACGGCTCAGCTTGACGAGCGACTCGGCCAGCTCCGCGAGGACCGCCGAGCGCTCGGGCTCGCGCGGATTGCGGCGCAGCGATTCGCGGTAATGCTCCACCGCCTCGGCGAATTGTTCGTTGTCCTTATCGATCAGCCCCAGCAGCCGATCGGGTCCAGAATCGCCGGGGGCACTGGCCGAGATGGTTTGCAGTTCGGCGGCGGCGTCGGCGGTGACGCCCAGATCGTAAAGCGCCGCGGCCAGCCAGCGCCGCGCGTCGAGCGCCTGTTCGTCTTTCTTCAGCGCCGCGCGGGCCACGTTGACTGCATCGACGTACCGGTCCAGCGAATAAAAACAGCCGGCGGCGGCGGTCAGGGCCTCGACGGCCGTCGCTTCGTCCCGGGCGGCGGATTGCAGCTCGCGGAGGGCTTCGGCCGGCCGCTCGTCGCGGGCCAGCAGCAGGCCCGCCAGCAATCGTCCGTGCGCCTCGAATCCGGGAGTCGCGAGCAGCCGCCGCGATTCACGAACCACCGTCTGCCGATCGCCGGCCACAAGGGCCCTCCGCCCCCGGCGGTAGCAGTTTTCAGGACGGAGCGAATACCACCACCAGCCGGCCAGGAACAGTACCACCAGGCCGGCGACTGCCGCCGCGGCCCGCCAGCGGCGCGGCACGCGGCGAACGTCAACGGGCATTCCCGAGTCGCAGATGGAGCAACGGTTACTTTGCCAATTTTACGAGGTCGAAGTCAAACGTGTTCGGGCCCGCCTTGACCTCCACCTCGAGTCCGCTGGTCGCGAAGGCGTAGAACTTGGACGGGATATCAGGGGCCAATTGCTCGGCTTTCGGTACCTGCGTCATGTCTGCGGGCTTGCCACCCGTCATCATCTTCTCGTACTCCGCCGACCCGGTCGTTACAGGAGGGGGTTCAGGCGGTCGAATCAGCACCTGGTAACGACCGGCGGGGATCCCGATGCTCGGGTCGGCCTCCTTCAAGCTGAATTTGCCGAGTGAATCAATCGTTCCGGCTGCGGTGG
>JBLMWR010000457.1:0-13716 GCA_050257335.1 Deltaproteobacteria bacterium
GTTTCGATTCGTCGGCACTCGTTCTTTCGCTCTCCTTTTCCGTTTTTGCCGTGGAATCGTCGGACGACTTTTCGGGCCTCTTCTTGCCTGCCCGACTTCCGCCGAAAACGTTAAGTTCGACTTTGGGCTTGGTCGATTTCACGTGCGCGTTGACGTCGGGAATGGTCAGTTCGGCATCTTCCCAGCGGGCGGCCAGCAGCAGTTTCCCGCCGGACCGCACCCAGCCGAGCAGCGACTTCCACTCGCGCGGCGTCGGGTACCGGGCCGGGCCGAGCAGGCACAGCGTCGCATCGGTGCCGTAGCCGTCGAGCAGAGCCACGAGAGACTGGTGGTTGCGATCGGCCGCGACGAGCACCCCGCGCGTTTCCAGGCGCTTGGCGTACTGAAAGAACGCGTTTCGGCCGCCGACATCGACGTTGTAGGTGTCGTTGAGCGGCCCGGCATCGACCCGTGGAAACCAGACTTGCAGCGACAGCGCCAAAGCGAGCAACGCCAGCCACACGGCGGAGGGCCACCGCCTGCCGGTTGGCGCCTTCAAGTTGTCTGACGCGGAGGATTTCATGCGTGATATTTTTTGTCATTCAACTTTGGACGGAGCCCAACGTCGGGCTGGCGTGAAAAAGCCGGTCATGGCGCTCCCTTTGGCCCCGTGACGGCAACTGCTGGCCTGCGAAACCCGGTCTGGTAGCCATCGAGAGACGTGCGGTAGTGATCGAAATGGGCCGAGCGGCGGCCGAAACAGATCGGCTCGTAGACCCCGACGATCGTCCGCAGCGCCTGATGCTGCTCGTTGCGTCCCCGCAGGGCCCGCAGGTAATCACGGTGCGTCAGCCCGCGCCGGAAGCGGATCAGGCCGCTCCGTTCGGTGAAGCTCATCGCCCCGAGGATCAATTGCCCGATCGCCTCGCGGAACATTCCCTTTTCGGCCAGTTCCGCCGCCCGCCGCAGGTACTCGTCGGCCGGCAGGTCGCCCGGGGGAACGTCCGTTTCCCCCTCCTCGTAACTCCGCCGGCCGCGCAGCCCCGTATTGTGCCGCGCCCGGTAACGGTTCACCGCCTTCACCACCAGCCAGATGATCAATGCGCAGATCGCCGCCAGCACGGCATACGCAAGCGCCTGCAGGATCGGGCCCAGCGCGGAGAAGGCTCCGCCGGCCTTGCGCAGCAGGTCGCCCAGCCATTCGAAGAAGTTCTTCAGCCATTCGGGCATTTCCGTCTCAGCGGCCTTGTTGGGGGCCTCCACCCGCAGTCGCCGGAAATCGGGGCCCGCGAGGATCTCTTCAATGTCCCGGCTGACCTGCTCGTCGTTGTCGAACGTGCCGGCCGGAGGCGGCTCGGCGAGGGCGGAGGTCGGCAAGGCAAGGAGCAACGAAATCATCGCGACCAGGATCGGAGCAGAGTCGCGTCGCATGGGCTTCCAGGCCCGCGCGGAAAATGACGGACGGGCCTGGAAGCTCATCCTGCAGACGGATTCGGGCCCCGCGAGCGTCATACCGCCTCCAGACGTTCGGCTTCCTGCATGATCTGCAGTTCCATGTCCCAGCAGTCGCGCCGGACGCGAACGTCCACGTAGCAGAAGAACCAGGCCAGGCGCCCGATAGGGTAGACCAGCAGCGCAACGGCCAGAGCCGCCGTCACCACGACGGGGTCGCCCCACAGAGATCGAGCCACATAGCGCACGCCGTCGGCGTCCCGGAGATACTGCGGGTCCACCCCCAGCCGGCCGAAAAGGAGCGGAAAACCGAGGAGGTGTTCCGAAAGGAAGTCGGCCGTGATCAGCATCACCAGCCACAACAGGGCGCAAAAAATGAACACGCCGGCCGAGCGGACGTAGAGGTCCCCGATTTCTCCCTTGAGCAGTTCATCGGCGCGCCGGTCGTGCAAGTGCCGGGCCATGTTCGACAGCGCCGCCTGTTCGACGAAGAATCCGGTTCGCATTGCCACGTACCAGCCGGGAAAGAGGAACAGCAGGAACCCGGCGCCGATGAGGCATCGCAGGGCCAGGCCCTTCGCCAGAAGCCCGATTCCGCGCCAGCCCAGCCGGGCCCACGTCCCCCGAAACGTGAACGGTTCGCCGAAAGCGCAGGGTGCCGCCCCGGACATCAGCAGCACGCCCAAAGGCGAGGTGGCGAAAAAGAAGGCGACGATGGCCAGCCACATCGTGAATTCGTAGCGCTCGACCAGCACGTAGGTCAGCACGCATGCCGGCACCGCCACGCTGGCCCACAGCGCGCCGATCGGCGCCAGGTAATGCCGCAGAAAACAGACCGACAGATCGAGGCAGTTCGAAGTGTTGCGCGGCACCAGGGGAATGGCGACCTGATCGAATCTCATGGCTTTCGCTCCCAGAGACCGGCAGTCGCAAGGTAGACGACGACCAGGACCCAGAGCAACCCGCCGACGGCGTACTTGACGGCATTGGGGATCGCCGCCGGGGACCAGAACCCTTCGATCAGGGCAGCGACGACCAGCATGGCCGCCGCGCCGGCGGCAATCTGAATCGCTTCCAATCCGCGAATGCGCAGCGATTCCAGCCGCTTCCGCTGGCCCGGATGAACAAGAGCATTCCCGAGCATCAGTCCCGCCCCGCCGGCCACGGCGATTGCCGTCAGCTCGAAAGAACCGTGGGAAATGGCGAAGCTCAGAAACCGGTCGGAATGTCCGGCGGCGCAAATATGACCGACGACAGCCCCGATGTAAATCCCGTTGAAGAGCAGGGTATAAACCGTTCCCACTCCCAGCAGAATGCCCCGTCCGAAACAAAGGAGTGCAATGCCGACGTTGTTATTGATATAGAACCCGAACATGAAGGCCCGTTCCTCGCCGAAACTGGAGGCGTCCCGCCGGTTTTTCCTGCCGGCCTGAGACTGATGAGACTCATCCGAGCCGCCGCTTCCCAGGGGGCCGTGCTCGCTGTACATTTCCTCCGCGCCTTTCAGCGTCTCCGGGTCGACAATGCGCGCAGCCAGCGGCGGTTCATGCTGGACAACGGCCCACGTGGCGCCGAGGGACCCGAAAAACAGCATCGC
Source organism: Deltaproteobacteria bacterium (assembly GCA_050257335.1). Lineage (GTDB taxonomy): Bacteria > Planctomycetota > Planctomycetia > Planctomycetales > Planctomycetaceae > JACQFH01. Next base: position 3,029 of record JBLMWR010000457.1, read on the forward strand.
GGCCGTCACAAAATAGGCGATATTCTTGCGGAACAGGCGCGGGTAGCCGACCGCCAGAAAGCGAAACAGGTTCGCCAGATTTCCCGGCGGCGAGCTGTAAAAGGCATTGTGGCCGCGGCTGACCAGATCGTTGAGATACGAGACCAGCCCCCGCCCCCAATCCCGCGAGCGGATGAGAGACAGGTCATAGCACAGCTCGCGGAACAGCCGCGAGAATTCGGCCGTCTCCGCCGCCGAGAACCGTTTGACAGAAATCGTGTCGAGCCGGTTGAGGAGCTCCTCGAAGCGGCGCCAGGCGGGGGCCCGTTTGGCGACAAAACGGCGTTTGTTCATCGAGCGGCTCCCGCGTTCGCGGCCCGCAAGCCGGAGCGGCTGGCTGCCGCCGTCTCGCGACGGTCCTCCACCTCCTCCTCTTCGCGCATCTGATGAAACGTGGCGTAGACGCGGGCCAGAAATGCCATGGGGTAGCGATCGACCAGATGCAGATCCCCCGAGAAGTTCAGCCGTTTCGCCAGAGCGCCCGCCAGCACGTAGGCCATGGCGTGACCGCGGCGGTACGTAAGCACGTGCCGCCGCGACAGGAATTGTTCGATCAGGGCCAGCGTCTGCCCCGCCGGGACGTACCCTCCCAGATCAGTTCGCGACAGAGGTTCAATCTTTTCGAGGATGATCGGTTCGCGCGGGACCGAGACGCGCCGCTCCTCGACCACGACCGTGCGGGCCACCAGATCGCCCAGCCGGCGGAACTTTCCTGCTGCGATCATGGTGACGAATCCGGCGCCGTAGAACGAAAGGCTGTCGGCCGCGCGGACGATATTGCGCAGAATGGCCCCCCACAGCGTGATCGGATACCCCTCTTCCTGGATCACCCGCAGGCCGAAGACGTGCTTCCCCAGCGTTTTCCCCCGGAAATAGCCTTCGCTCAGGCCGAAATATGCCCAGTCGATCGCGAACCAGACCACCAGGAACAACCCCAGCGACAGCCCCAGCGAGCCCGTCATCCCGCCCGCGACCATCAGCAGGAACGCCAGTAACAGCAGCGCGGCGCGGACCATGAAATCCACGAGGTACGCCTGCAGCCGCACGGTCGGTCCCGCGAGCCGGTACGTCAGCACGACGTTTTCCGGAGTCTCGATTACCAGCTCGGTCGAGACGCGAGAAGAAGGTCCCGGTGCAGACTCGTTGCGGATCATGTCCGACAGCATACCGTGCCGTCGCGCGCGATGCCAACGCAGCCGCTTACGCCACCTTTTCGTGCACCATCGGCGACACCGAGCCGAACCGGTCGCGATACCCGCTGACATGCTGGTCGTACAGCCGTACCAGGCCTTCGCGAACCAGAGGCATTGGCGCTTCGAGCGCCTTCCGCAGCCGGCGCGTCTGCAGCGACGTTTCGCCCGTGCCATAGTCGCGCTGGTTTTCGAACGGCGTTTCGATCGCCGACAGATTCGACATCGGCAGACCGAACTGGTCGGCGAGCAGGCAGGCGAAGCGGAAGGGGTTGATACGCTCGGCCCCCGCCAGGTGATAAACGCCGCGCAGCTTCTGCTGAAACGCGCGATCGAGAATCTCTGCGAAATCGGTCGCCAGGATCGGCGTGGCATGCCGCATGCAGTCGAGCGCCACGGGCTTCCCCTCCTGCAGGGCAGCGACGAGCGTATCGACCAGTCCGGGCGAGGCCGAATCGGGCGACCAGCCGAAGACGTTGGTACGCACCAGGAGGGCATTCGGATTGACGGCGGTCACCTCGTTTTCCGTCAGCCGCAGAATGCGGGCCGGAGTGCTGTCGCAGAAACACGCCCCGCTCTCGCGGTGAAACATCCACGGCCCGGTGAAAATGGCGTCCGAGGAAACCATGCAGAACTCGCTGCCGAACTCCTGCGCCGCCCGCGCCCACGTTCCCGCCACGGGCACCGATTCGGGCCGCGGCAAGGGCGGGGCGGGAATGTTCCAGACCGATTCCGCAGGTGTGCCGCAGTAGATGACCCATTGCGGCCGTTCGGAGGCGACCCAGTGCCGCGCGGCGTCGATCGCATCGGGATCGCAAGTGGCCGTCTCGCAACCGGCAATCGCCAGCGGGTGGCGCCACGACAGGCCGATGACGTGGTAGCGATGGGCCAGCCAGGCAGCGACATTGGCCCCTAAGATCGTATCTGTGCCGGTGACAAGCAGTTTGTCCACGCGAAGCCTCCGTGCGTTTGCGCGTCCCATCGACGAGGTGAAAGCGGGGATCCTTTCCCCGACAGCGGCGGAAGTATATTGAACGGGCGGATAAAGGCCAATCCCAGTTTTCAGGGTTGACGACTTTGCCAATTCCGCATAAGGTTCTCGCCCCTTCGACGGCCAGGGCCGCTCGCAGGACGACGCCCTTCCCCGCCGCTCTCAAAATCGCAGAATACAACTGCCAGCGCCGCATCGCCCCGCTGCGATGCTGCGCCGTATGACAATGCCCCGGTCGGAAAGCGTGCTGGAACGCGCGCATCTTCCGCGCCCGGGAATCTTTCGGAACACGGATGGCTGAACAGTTGCAACTTCCCGATCTTCCCCTGATGCTGGCGAGCGTCCCCCGCCAGGTCGCGTCGCTGTTGCGCGAGGCCGGAATCCCGGCGGAATCGCTGCCGGAGATTCCCCTGCTCGCGGCGGGAACCGGCCGGTTCGTGCTGTTCGACGCACACAGCGCTCACAGCGCCGCGCGCGCCCGCCGCGCTGCCGCCTGCGGCCTGAAACCGATTGACATTCGCGAGTTCCTTCCGAAGCCCGACGACGGCGCGTCGCCGGCGCTCGAGGAAGCGACTGCCTGGCGGCCGACGGTCGATTCCGCGGCCCGGATCTTCCTGGAACGACTCAAAGCGGCGGTCGAAACGCTCGGCGGCGTGTGGATGCGCCTGGCGGATTATCCGTTTCCTTACCAGAGCGCCCTCTGCCTGGGGGTCGAACACCTCTCCGAAGAACTTGCCGGCTTTGCCGATATTGCCGCTGCGCTTCCCGGAAAGGCGACGCACTTCGTCTCCAGCCGCCTGCGCGCCGACCGGCTCGCTTTTTTGGCGCAGGGGGCAAGCTCCGACCTGGGATGGCAAATTCGGCCGGACGATTTCGAACGTTCGCCGCGGCGGACCCTCTCGCACTGGATCACGCGAATGGAGCGCTTTGCTGCCGCCGGTTTGCGTCCGGCAGGAGTGGCGCTCGCCGACGAAGAAAGCCCGCTTCCGGCGGTGTGCCGGCTGCTGCGCCTGGGGCTGCGCTATTCGTGCCTGAAAACACCAGGACCGGCCTGCCGGGCCGAATTCCCGCCGCGCGCCGCCGACGATCCGCCGTGGATCCGGTTCAGCACTCTCGCTTTGCCCCCCCGCGAATGGTTCGTGGAATTGGTCGGCGAGCACTATCAGTCCGGCTGCCCGCTGTTTCTGTCGGCCGCGACGGAAGGGCTCGATCTGGTTCAGGAACTGCTGCGGCTGGCCGGGGATGCCGGTCGCTGTTCACTGATGTGGCAGACTTCATACGGAGAATTCGCGCGGTGGTGGGCCTTGCGCCGGCGACTGCGGCTGCAGGTCTGGCGGACCGGAATGGGGCACGAAATTCACGCCGCGGGGGACTTCGGCCGCTTCGCGTGGGGGGTCGAAATCTGGCGGGGGAACCACGTAGCGACGTTGCCACTGCGGAACGCCGAACTGTTCGTCCCCGACGACGGGCTGGTGTACCTGCAATCGCCCAGGAAAAACCCCGCCGGGTGCACGACCCCCGGCGACGGTGTGCGCAGTCTCATCGCCCCGCAGCAGGAGACGCGGGTGCGCGATCTGTTTTTGACTCGGTCTCGTTTTCGACGGAAAGGAAGCCCGGAATGAAGCGTTTGTTCTCGGCCCTGACGGGCCTGGCCCTGGTGGCGTCCGCCAGCGGATGCTGTTGCGACGGGTGCAACTGGTGCAATCCCTGTTGCCGCCCCTGCGGCGGTGGATGCGCCCCCACGTATGGCGGTCCCCCGGCGACCGGCTATTTGAGCCCATACGGCGCACCCGCCGTCAGCCTCAGCACCCCGGTGACAACGACGACGGCGATGCCCGCGACGTACTTTGGCGCGCCTGTGGCGACCGCCGCTGTAGTTCCCGTCGAGTCGCTGCCGACATACTGAGCCGCCGATTGCCGCACCGCCGTCAACCCGCTCCCGGGCTATGCCGGGCTGACGGCGGCTGCGCTATGCGACTCGCGCTACCGACGGGTAACCCTCCTCGGTCAAGAGGTCGTCGGACCTTTCCGGGGGACGCACTCCAGCGTGCATATCTATGAGTGTATAAACCGCAAAACGGCGCACTGTGATCAGGCAGCGCGCAGGTTTGCGTTACCGGTCAGCGGACAAGACGTTACGGCGCCATTCGCGATTCGCCCCGGCGCGGCCGTCCGGAGGCGCCGGAACGCGTCCGCCGATGTTGAACTTGACGGAAGCCATTCTGTGACTATGGCCATGCCGTGTCTCTGCCGAAGCGTCCGTTTTCTCATTCAAGAAAATGGACCAGTCCCCTTTTTTGCTTCGAATCACCAGGATGGCGGTCCGCGCGGCGGGACTGTACCATTCGTTCACAATGGATCACACTTATTTCGCCGTTTCGGCCCGCGGGATCGAACCGGTCACCGCCGCCGAACTCGAACGGCTCGGCTCCCGGAACGTGCGTCCGGTGACGGGAGGCGTGCATTTCGAGGGGGACATGCGACTCCTCTACCGCGCCAGCGTCTGGCTGCGAACGGCCTCGCGCATTTTGCGCCCGTTGCGCGACTTCGCGGCCCAGACGCCCGAGATGCTTTATTCGCAGACCCGCCGCGTCCGCTGGGAGGATTTTCTCGAACCGACGAAGACGCTGGCGGTGCACGCCACGATCGAAGGGGCCGCCGGCCGGGCCGAACATGCCCGGGCGCATCCGCCGGACCGGCGCGACGTGACGCGCGGCCGGTTCGGCCCCCGCAAACCGGTGCCACAGGGAATCCATCACTCGATGTTCGCCGCGCTGAAGATCAAAGACGCCATCGTCGACCGGCTGCGGCGCGAACAGGGCAGCCGGCCCAACGTCGACAAGGAGCACCCCGACATTCTCGTCCACGCGCACTTTGCCGGCGGACGTTGTACCCTCAGCCTCGACGCCACCGGCCCGAGCCTCCACGAACGGGGTTATCGGATCAAGACGACGGCCGCGCCGCTCAAGGAAACGCTCGCCGCGGCGATCGTCGATCTCACCGGATGGGACGGCAGCGCGCCGTTCTTCGACCCGATGTGCGGCTCCGGGACACTGGTGATCGAAGCCGCCCTGAAGGCCCTGCGCATTGCCCCGGGCCTCGCCCGCCCTTCGTTTGGCTTTCAGCGCTGGCCGGAATTCGACGGCACTGTCTGGCAGGAAGTCGTGAACGAGGCGAAGAAGGAGAGGCTCGCGGCCCCGCCGGGCGAATTCGTCGCCACCGATCGCGACCCCGAGGCGATTGAGGCTGCGCGGGAAAATGCGCGCCGCGCCGGAGTCGAGAAGTTCATCCGGTTCGATGTGCGGCAATTCGGAGCGATGTCGCCCCCGACGCCGCAGCCGGGATTCCTGGTCACCAATCCCCCCTATGGCGCCCGGCTGGGCGAGGAGGCCGAAGTCAAAGCGCTCTACGAAGAAATGAGCGAAGTTCTCAAGACGCGCTACGCCGGCTGGAAAATCTTCATCCTGGCCGGCAACCTCGGCCTGGCCCGCCACATCACGCTGACTGCGACCGAAAAAACAAAACTCTACAACGGCCCCCTCGAATGCCGGCTGTTAAAATTTGAGATTCCACCGCCAGAAGGGAGCCCTGCCACAGCAGATCCAGTCCGTAGTGATCGCAACCAATGGTGAATCGACGTCTCCGCCCCTTCGCAAGGGGGGGGAAAGTCTCGTCAAAACGGAAACTTCTCGTCCAGCTTCGCTGCCGCCAGCTCCACGAGAAAATCGGCGAGGCGCGAGACAATCGTCTCCACGAGTTGCTTTCCTTTTTCGGCGGTGGCCCCGTGCGGGTCGCCGGCGCCCGTGTTGGTGGTGAGCAGATGCCACGGGCGGGTAATCGAGATCCAGCCCCGGTTAATGGCTTCGAACCGCGTGGGGCGCATCGTTCCGGCGTCGGCGGCAAGCTGGCCGGTCTTTGCGTCGCGGTCGACGAATTCAGGAAAATACGCCAGCCCGAACGCCGTCTCCACTTCGCCGGCGTGGTCGCCGGGCTCGGTGCAGAGCTGTTTCTGCACGTCGGCCGAGATCGCCCGGAACCAGTCGCATAGAAAGAGATGCACGCTGGTGCTGCCGTACAGCTCGCGGAGCAGCGGTTTGAAATCGTTTCCCCCGTGGCCGTTGAGAACCAGCAGCTTGCGGATCCCCTGCTTCTCGAGCGAGGCGACCAGATCGCGAATCACCATGGCCAGCGTGCTCGGGTTGAGATTCATCGCCAGCGGAAAGGCGCCGAGATTCGTTTCCGTCCCGTACGGGATCGCCGGCAGCATGACCACCCGCGCCCCGCGGCGAAATGCCGCCTCACACGACCGGCTGCCGATTTCGAGCGATTCGAAGGTGTCGGTCCCGTACGGCAGGTGCAAATTGTGCGGCTCGGTGGCCCCCATCGGCAGCACCGCCACGTCGTAAGGGTGGTTCTTCACATGGCCGTAGTTGATTTCGGAGAGGATCCATTCACGCATGCGCGAACCTTATCTGGGCAGCGAGTCATAAAGCTGTTCGACAATTCCTTCGAGAAATTTTGCGAGCCGCTCGGCGGCGTCCATCCCCTGTTCCCGCAGGCGCCATAAGTCTTTGACGCTCCCCGGGCGTTTGAAAATGGCGCCCACCGCCGCCCCCAGCCGCACGGTCCCCGACGAGCCCACGACGGAGGAGATCTCGGCCGGCAGGTCGGCCGACAGGTCGTCGCTGATGACACGCACCGCCAGAAACCGGACCTTCGCCTGCCGGCAGACCTGTGCCACCGCGAGGCTTTCCATGTCGACGGCGATCGCCGCGCAGCGCTCGGCCAGCGCTTTCTTCTCTTCCACCGTCCGGACGATGCGATCGACGGTGAGCAGCCGTCCGACGTACAGGCCCCTGGCCGGGTCGGCCGCCATCTTGAGATCGATCGCCAGCTCCACTCCTTCGGTATCAACGATCGAATTGGCGACGACGATATCGCCGATTTTCATCCCCGGCTGCAGGGCCCCGGAGAATCCCGCCGAGATGATCCATGCCGGCGAATGCCCGTCAATCAGCGCCTGTGTCGCCTTTTTCGCAAGTCCGGGACCCATTCCTGACTGCGCGAGGGCGATGCGAATTTCACCGAACAGTCCTCCCCGAAAGACCAGGTTGCCCCCGGTGTATTTCCGGAGTCGGTCGCAACGGCTCAGAAACGGATCCACCTCCATGGCCGTCGCGTGGACGATGCCGACGTGGGCGTGCGTGTAGTCGGGTTTCCGTTCCGCGTCGGGCATGCAGGCGGCCGGTACGAACTGGAGGCCAATGGTAGCCGTCGTCGATCGTTCTCCCCGTGAACAACTCTCTTCGCAGCGGCTCTCTTTGGAGCCGTTTTTATAAAGGTTATTCCCGGAACGCCGGCTGGTGATCTTAACCCAATGGAAACTGCGGTCAAGACTCAAGCGAACGCCCATCAGTCACGAAGCCGAACCGTCATCCCGATGAAGCCTCCCAACGGAAGCGGTAGATCGGCCAGTGTGCGGCGTCCCGCCAGAGTGGGACCATGCGGGAGGAGGTCGTCGTGGACGCGTCCCCCGGCGCTGCCGACGCCGTGCCGATTTTGCGGGAGGTTCTTGCAATGTATAATCGGGAGCGCGAAATGCTCATCTCGGCGGGCACCATGCCGTGGATCGGCAGTCGTCGGTTTTGACCAACCAATTCGCCCTTTGTTCGCGACGGAGAAGAGATGAACGTCCTGGTTCAGTATCTGGCGATCGGCGCCGCCGGCTCGCTCGGTGCCATGCTGAGGTACGCTGTGGCGAGTCTGTGCGGGCGCCTCTTTCGAACGGAATTCCCCGTCGGGACGCTGGTCATCAACCTGACCGGCAGCCTGTTTTTGGGATGGTTCCTGACAATTATCCGCGAACGGATGCCCGTTTCCGATACATTTCGTCTAGCCGTCGCCGTTGGATTCGTCGGTGCCTACACGACGTTTTCTACGTTCGCCTATGAATCGAACGGACTCTTGGAGGATGGGTCAGGCGTCAAGGCCATTGTGAACATGCTCGGCAGCATGTTGCTGGGACTGCTGGCCGTGCGGCTGGGAATCTGGATGGCAACCTGACGACTGCCGGGGAGGGATGATGAGCATTCGAGGAGAACAGGTTCTGCTCAGGGCCTATTTGCAGTCCGCCGACCGCCCGCCGCATTCACCCACCTACGAGCGGCTCGTCCGGGCGGCCCGCAGCGAAGGACTTGCCGGGGCCACCGTGTTGCGGGGGCTCGTCGGAGTCGGCTCGCACGGGGTCATCAAGCGGTCGGCGTGGTCCCTTGTCGAACACGTCCCGATTATCGTGGAAATCGTCGATTCCGGCGAGCGCATCGCGGCGTTTGTCGAGGAAACGCTGCCAAAAATCATGGTCGGCGGCATGGTCACGCTCGAGCGGGCCAGCGTCATGATGTACCGCCACCGAAACCGCGACGTGCCCAACAAACTGTCGCTGGGTGCATTACTCGCACCACTGTCTACCTTGCCTCGAATCAGGCCGAGAGGTTCTATGAAAATCAACGAAAACGGCGTCCTGCTGCGAATCTTCATCGGGGCCTCCGACAAATTCGAGGGAAAACCGCTGTTCGAGGCGATCGTGCAGAAAGTCCGCGAACTGGGATTGGCTGGAGCAACGGTGCTCCGCGGCTCCGAGGGATTCGGCGCGCACAGCGTCGTGCACAAAGCCACTCTGCTGGAGATGTCCACCGACCTGCCGGCGGTGGTCGAAATCGTCGATACCGAGGAGAAGATCAACCTCATTCTGCCGCACCTCGAGAAAATGGTGCATGAGGGGATGATTACGATGGAATACGTGGTGATTATCCTGTACCGGCACGAGGCGAGCGCGGCGCCTTCGGCCACATAGAACCTGTTAAGAATAAGCAGCAATTCACCAGAACCGATCAAGCGGCCTGGTCGGCTGGCCGACGCGAACGGTTGGGGGAACGGTGACTTCTTCGCAAACTCTACCGGATCGTGTCTGGGCGGGGTTTCTGACTGGCCTGTGCCCTGCGGTCTGCGTGCGCGCTCTTCCGGCAGACGAGATCCCGGCGCGTTCATTCCGGGCTTTCGCGGGCGCATGAAGAGTTGGCGACGCTCAGCCTTCGTGCGCCTCGAACTCGCGCATGACGCTGACCAGCTCATCAACCCCCGCCGGCGGAAAGGCATTGTACAGGCTGGCGCGCATGCCTCCCACGCTGCGGTGCCCTTTGAGCCCCTCCAGCCCCCCTTTCTTCGCCCTCGCCACGAACTTCTCGTCGAGGGCCGCGTCGCCGGTGACGAACGTCACGTTCATCTGCGACCGGCTGTCCCGGTCGGCCGTCGGACGGAAACGCTTGCTCTCATCGAGATACCGGTACAGCCTGCCGGCCTTCTCGCGATTGACCTTTTCCATCGCCCTCAGCCCCCCCTGTTTTTTGATCCATTTGAACACCAGCCCCATGACGTAGATCCCGAACGTCGGCGGCGTGTTGTACAGCGAGTGGTCGGCGGCGTAAGTCCGATACTGCAGCATGATCCCCAGGTCGCGCGGACCGCGCTCGACGAGGTCTTTGCGGATGATCACCAGCGTGACGCCCGAGGGCCCCAGGTTTTTCTGGGCGCCAGCGTAGATCAGGCCGTACTTCGCCACCGGGATCGGCCGGCTGAAAATGTCGCTGCTGGCGTCGCAGACGAGGGGGACGCCGGCGGGGATTTCCGGCTCCGCGGCGAATTCGGTCCCGAAGATCGTATTGTTCGAAGTGAAGTGGACGTACGCCGGCCGGTCGCTGAACGTGCACGTTTTCGGGATGTAGCAGAAGTTGCGGTCTTCGCTCGTGCAGGCGATGTGCACGTTGCCGCATCGGCACGCCTCGGCGACCGCCTTCTGCGACCAGGCCCCGGTGACGAGATAATCGGCCGTTGCGCTGGGCCCCAGCAGGTTCATCGGGACCATGGAGAACTGCAGCGACGCCCCCCCCTGCAGGAACAGCACGTGATAGTCGTCGGGGATGCCCGCCAGCTCGCGGCACAGGGCCTCGGTCTCTTCGTGGACGGCCATGTACGCCTTCCCCCGGTGCGAATGCTCCATAATCCCGATGCCGGTCGTCCCCAAGCTCAGCAAGTTGTCGCGGGCCTCTTCGAGAACCTCGACTGGCAGCACCGCCGGGCCGGCGGAGAAGTTGTAGATTCGTTCAGTCATGAAAGCCTTCCGCTGACGGACCACCTATCGCCGCGCCGCAATCGGCGCACCACCAAGGGAGCTATACATTCCCGCATCCGCCGCCGTCAATCATCACGCCTTCAGTAATTCGTGCGTTTTCGTCACAATCCGTGGGTCCTTTTCGACGGAAAGACTTCAACCGCGGATGACGCTGATGGACGCGGATGTGCCAGCCAACCCGTTTCGTACTTATCCGCGCGGATCCGCATTGCAAACGGTTCAAATTCTACAGAATCAAACGGTAATTCTGTAGAATCTCCTTGACGGGCCGATGGCCGCT
>JBLMWR010000458.1:0-3163 GCA_050257335.1 Deltaproteobacteria bacterium
CTCCGCGCGTGGCGCTCGTGGCCGCGACCGAAAAGGTCACCCCGGCGATGCCTGATACGCTGGAAAGCGCCGAGCTGGTCCGCCGTCACGCCGCGGGTGATTTCGCCGGGGCCGTGGTCCAGGGGCCCCTCTCGTTCGATCTGGCGTATTCTGCCGACGCGGGCGACAAGAAGAAGATCGGCGGAGGTGTCGTGGGAGAGGCCGACGCGATGCTCTTTCCGAACCTGGTGGCGGCGAACCTGACGGTTAAAGCCATCATGTATACGGCCAAGTGCCGGTTCGGCGGGATCCTGTGCGGCGTGGAATGCCCGGTGGTCTTCATGTCGCGGGCTGACTCGGTCGAGACGCGGCTGAACTCCTTGGCGCTGGCGATTCACTTGGTGCGGGCAGCACCGTGGTCGTTGCGGGTTGGCAGTTTATTAATGCCGGATGCTCTGTGAGGAGATTCGTCGGCCACGGGCGGGCTGAGGAAGCCCGCCTACCGTTCTAGTATCCAGCACTCATGACTTCGCCGCCGTTGGGGGTGCCGATGGCTTCCATGATTTCCGGTGGCGTGTCGAGCGACATCAGCCGCACCGAACCGCTGGCGAACAGCAACTGGAAGCCGGCAGGGTGGACGCTGTGTTCGACTCCGAGAAACAGCCGGGGGCCCTCGAACTGCGTCAATCCCTTGCTGGTTGCGACCTCGACGCAGAGTCCTGTCTGCGACAGGCCGTCACGGCAGGACTCCGGACGACGGCGGGGTTGAAAGAGCTGGATGTTGCCGGCGACGTTGCTCGAAATCCAGTCGAAGGGGGCCACGCGGACTTCTTTGTCGGAGGGGCAGTCGAAAGCGGGGATGGCGTGCGTCCCGAGAGCCACGTTGGCCGAGTCGCTGAACGGGTCGAAGCGATGGTCGTAGGCGCCGTAGACTTGCGCCTGTTCCAGAAAAGGGCTGACCGCCACAGTCCACGGGGTGATCTCGCTCGGCGGATACGAACTGAAGGCTTCGGCGTAATTCGCCGTTGCCAGTCCGATCTGCCGGAAGTTATTCGCGCACGCCGAGCGCCGCGCTGCTTCCTGGGCCCGAATGACGGCCGGTATTGCGATCGCCGTCAAGATGCCGACGATGGCCATCACAACCAGAAGCTCGATCAGCGTCAGTCCGCGGCGCGCGGGAAGGTTTTTGTGCAGGAATCGTTTCATTGTTCATCCATATCTATTTGGGGATCGAGAAGACCTCGCAGGTGATTCCGGGGCTGACCCAGCCGTCGCCGACCATCCGGGTCGTGGGGGTCGTATCCCACGGATCCCAGTAGTAGGCGGTCTTGCCGTCGGCCGAGGTACCGCGGATGATGACCCAGTGAATCGAGAAGCGTTTGGACATCGAGATGATGATCTTGCCGTTCTTGGTCTGCTGGTCGATCTGCGACACGGTCCCCAGCGTGCTCTGGCCTTCGTAATTGAGCCAGTGCTTTCCCTGGTAATTCACCGCGACATTAAAATTGACGGGGAAGGCGACATTGCCGGTGTAGCCGTTGTTCGCCTGCAGCCAGCTCATTAATTTGGCGGGATCGACGCTGGCACCGCGGTAGGCGAGGGCCATGGCCATCGAGACGGTGCAGCAGCTCGTGGGATTCCACCAGCGGGGGTCGAGCTGGCTGAAGAAGGGAATCGAGAGCATGGTCGCCGATGCCGGCTGCGCCCCCAGAGCTAAAATGAGGAATCCGGCGACGGCCTTCCATATCCGTTTGTGAAGCATTCTTTTCATGGATTCGTTTCTTTCCAGTTGCCAATGCGGGTCGCGTGCTGCAGGCGGTGGTCTCATAGCGCCCGCCGAATCATGTCGAGATCACATCGTCGATCTTGTGGGCGCGACCGACCCGCTGACTATTGGAAGATTTGAGAAAATCATCATTCAGCGGCGAAGCGCGCCAGACTGCAAGTCTTTATGCAGTTCGATGGTTGGACGATTTCTGCGCGGACGTTGCCAATCGGCAACAGGGGTGATGATCGAGCGGCATATTCGCCACGCCGGCAAGGCTTGTGAGAATCCGCGCACTGAATACCGTGCACGGCGCGATCAGCGAGGGCGGCACACGCAGAGCCTGCTGCGATGGGCATCGCGAATTGCGCAAGGAGGCTTCCACTGCGGAGTGTGCGAACGTCTGAGGTCGCGGGCGAACCCCGCTGTAGGATGGGCTTCCAAGCCCGTCCGTCCCTGACGATTGCTCATGGATCATTGACGAGCTGGTGTTTCCTCCCGTTTGCCCGGTCATTCGTCACGCACGTGCTTGGAAGCCCGTGCTACGAATCAATCGGGCAGGGCGTCAGCGGCGAGTTGCTGGAAGTCCCTGCGGATGTCGGAGGCGTCCCCGTTGCCGAAATCCCGGCGCTGGATCATCAGCACGAAAATCGTCTGGCGTTGCGGATCGACCCACCCCTGCGTTCCCCAGGCGCCGCCGTGGCCGAACGTGCCGGCCGAAAGCATTTTCGTTACCCCCTGCGGCTCGCGGACGATGCAGAAGCCGAGCCCCCAGCAGTTGCCGGGAGTAAAACCGACGGCGAGGTCGCCCGTCTGGGGACTCGTCATTTGCCGGACGGCGTCTGCAGAAAGGATTCGCGCGCCATCGAGAGTGCCGCCGTTCAGGATCATCTGGTGGAAGCGGGCCATGTCGGCGGCGGTCGAAAAGAGCCCTCCTGAGGGGCCGTAGGCCGGCGTTCCCGATCCGGGCGAAAGTTGCGGGTCGGCTGCGACGATCGACTGCTTGTCTTTGCCCGGTTGGTAGAGAAGGGCCAGGTTCTTTTTGCGCTCGGGCGTGAGCTTGAACGTGCTGCTGGTCATCTGCAGCGGGGTCAGGATCCGTTTGACGAGGAAGTCTTCGAAAGTCTGGCCGGAAACGACCTCGACGACGCAGCCGCAGACGTTCAGCCCCGGGCTGTACTCCCATTTCGTCCCCGGTTCGAAACTGAGCGGCCGTTTCGCCAGTTCCTCGGCCGTCTTTTTGAGCGACCCGACCACCGCCTGATCCCCCGACAGTCCCGACGTGTGCGTCAGGCAATCACGAATGGTGATTTCACGCTGCGGGCGGGCCTCGCCCAGCCGCGCGTCTTTGAACTGCGGAATGTATTTCGACACCGGGTCGTCGATCGACAGCTTCTTTTCATCCTGCAGAATCATGAC
>JBLMWR010000459.1:0-5436 GCA_050257335.1 Deltaproteobacteria bacterium
GCACAATCCGCTTCCAGACGGCCTTGGCCTTTTTGAAGTTGACGATCAGGCACAGATTCAGGTCGGCAGCTCTGAGGTAGTTGATGCATTGTGCCATGTGTTCGTTAACGAAGCCGTCGGCACACTTGACCTCAATAATCAGCTTGCCTTCGACAAGGACATCCGCACGGTATTTTCCGATGACCTCATCTTTGTATTTCACCTTCACCGGCGCCTGTCGCCGGGCTTTGATTCCGCGGAGAGCCAGCTCCTTCACCAGGGCCCGTTCGTATACGCTCTCGAGGAACCCAACTCCCAGAATATTTGAAACTTCGTAAATCGCGCCGATCACTTTCGTTGCCAAATCATTGAGCGCCTCACGATCCGTGGCATCCATCAGAAGTCTCTCATCTTCATATCAGACTCCAAACGTCCCTTGTTTATTTGCGTTCATTCGCGTTTATTTGCGGCTCCCTCCGTCGGTGTTTCATTTCCCTCCCGGGGCGGCTGGCGGTGGCGCTGGCGGCGCCTGCTTGGCTTTTTCGCGCTCCTGCTGTTCGAGCCGGAGTTGTTCGAGACGCGTCAGGCGTTTCGGCATCGGGGCCTGTTCGGCCGGCTTCGCCGCCGCGACCGGCATCGGCGGCGCAGGTGGGGCGTCTTTCTTGGGCGGCAGAGGCACGTCAATCCGCAGCTTTCCCGTGCCGATATTGTGAATCACCGGCTCGCCGTTTTCGGTCACAACGACCCGGCAGAAGAGATTCGCGTGGTTTCCCGCCGGGGTGGTCATGTCGGTGGCGATCTTGAAGATGATGTCTTTCGTCTCTTTGGTGGCCTCCTGCGGCGCCGTGACGGCCTTGTTGGGCAATCCAACCAGTTCGATCTTCGCCGCCCCGGGAAAGTCGTACTGCTTCGTCATGTGCACGACCATTTCGGTCTCCTTCCCCTGCTCAACGGCCGCCTGCTCGAACGCCAGGGTGACGTACATGTCGGCGACCCGCAGACTGGCAAACGGCGTCGAGACCATCACGTTGCCGCTCCCCGCGTTCGATTCGCCGCGAACGGCGATTTTCCATGTGGCCAGCTCCGCGTTGCCGGCGGCGTTGACGGGAATGACGGCTTCGGTCTGCCCCTCGGCGATCGACACCGAACCGGCGGCGCCGATCCCCGGCGGCAGCCAGAGCATGTCGATCTTAATGGGAGCCTTGAAGCCTTCTTTCCGCTTCGCGACGACCTTCAGATCCATCTGCCCGCCGCGGACGAGTGGCACCTTCGGTTCCACGAGGGCGATCTCGAACGGGGCTTCGTTCGTCACGGCGACAGGGAGCTTCGAGGTCCTTTCGGTCCAGAACGGAATCTGGTTCTGGCCGCGAACGAGGACCACCGGCTGTTCCACCGCCCCTTCGACTTTCAGGTTCGGCTGATTGGGGTCGTTGAGGGAACCGATGATGTCGGCGAGTTTCCCGGACGTGGCGGCGTCGGGTGTGGCGTGGAACATCACGGGGACGACGCTGGCGTTGGCCGGCATCCCCGGGCATTCAACAGTCACGCCGGCCGGCAGATTTTCGCCGCGGATCGCCAGCGGCCCGCCGAAATCGTAGCGGCCCGCCGACAATACCGCCGCGAATCGGTTCCCCTTCGGGATCGAGACCGTGGGCTGAACATACTGCACGAACTCGTTGATCGACAACGTCAGTCGCGGTTTGATCGACGTCAGCTCGATGCGATACACGTACTGCACGCCGCCGTTATTGAGATGATCGCGGACGTTGATGACGTAATCCCCGTCGGCCGGAACGCCGAAGCGGAGATAGCTGTCGGGGCCGCCCGAGTCGTCGTTGGCGGCGATCGCTCCTTTGCCGGCGGCGAAGATGGTCAGCACTGGGTCGAGCGGCGAGCGGATGCTGCGGGCATGCACGCGGATGTCGTAGGCTTCCCCCTTTTTGGCCGTGAAGCGGAAGTTGTCGGTGTCACCCGGGGCCAAGAGTACGCCGTTGAGGGCCATCGGCGCCGTAAACCGCGTGGCGTTGTCATGCGTCTCGTTCGGTTCCTGCTCGAGGACGTTCGCCAGGTCGGTGACGCGGAACCAGTTTTGCGAGGGGGCGATCCCTTTGTCGTCGCGCGCGAAGAGAGCAAAGCTCGATCCGGGGGCAGTCGGCAGGGTGACCGTCTCGACGCGCTCGCCGAGAACGTCACCCAGGAATTTCACGGCGAGCGTCTCGCCGAACCTGCCCCCCGCGGGGAGGACCGCCTGCGGTCGTGGAAAATTGCCGACGTGCACGCGATACAGGCAAGCGCCGTTCCCGGCGTACGAGCTTTCGCGCACCTGGATGATATATTTGCCGTCTTCGGGGGCGACGATCGAGGCAATGCCGTCCTGCCAGACGAGAGCATTGTCGTCGCTCGAGGAGAGTTCAAACCGGGCGGCGTTCATGATCGCCACGTACACGTCGAAGAGGGTGATCCCCAGCCGGATCCCTTCCACCTCGGCCGTGATCCGGTCCCCCTTTTTCGCCTCGACGACGTAGTAATCGACATCTTCGTTGTCTGCCACGCCGTTGACGGTGACGTTCATGGGGATCGGCTGGGGCGCCGCGAAGTCGTTATTGGGCTCTTTCTCGGCGACCTCGGGGAGCGCCCCGACCAGGAACGGCCGCAGGTCCGAGATGCCGGTGGCAGTGCGGATCCGCAGGCGATGGCTCCCCAGCGTGCAGTCCGGAGCGATCTTGAAGAGCGCCTTGACCGTCGCAGGATTGACGACTTCGAGTTTGGCGACTTCGATCCCCGTTTCGTAGAAAAGAATCTCCTGCGCGTCGTCGAGCTGGCCGCCGCTGAGTACAACTTCGACTTCTGTCCCCCGTTGCGCCCCGCGCGGCGTCAAGCCCCCAAGCGAGGGGGAGGCGGCGTGTGACGGCTGCGCGGCCAGGGCGGTGACAATGATCGCAATGGCAAGAGGCGGCAATTTGCGAGAGGGCATTCGGACGCAATCTCCGGAGTAACAGTTCTTCAGGCGAGCGGCCGACTTAAGCCGGCCGGTGGGGCAGGAGCGTCCATGCACGCGACGTGAACAAGCGGTCGCTCACGTTGCTGTTTCTTCGCTGGCGGACAGCGCATCGGGGTATCAGGCAGCGCGGACGAAACGCGGGGGCGGTCACCAGCGAGGGGGCTTACGCCCGTCGCCCGCCACGCGCGCATTGTCATGCCAGCAGCTCTTTGCGGACCTTTCCGCCGTCGATGATTTCGATGGGGCGATCGCCGGGGGCCATCAGTTCCTTGTCGCCGACGATCCCCAGGCAATTGTACAAAGTGTAGAACAGATCCTCCGGTCCGATCGGGTTGTCTTCCGGCTCGGACGCGGTGGCGTTCGACAGGCCGAAGATGCTGCCGCGCTTGATTCCGCCGCCGGCGAGCACCACGCTGAAAACCTTCGGCCAGTGGTCGCGGCCGGCCGTGGCGTTGATCTTCGGCGTACGGCCGAATTCCGACGAAACCATGACGACCGTCTCGTTGAGGAGCCCGGTGCGATCGAGATCGGTGATCAGAGCCGCGAACGCCTGGTCGAAGGCGGGCATCTGGCCACGGAAGCCCTGGACGATCGCGCCATGCATGTCCCAGCCGCCGTAGGTCAGGTTCACCAGCCGAACCCCGGCCTGAACCAGCCGGCGGGCCAGCAGCATCCGGGCTCCGGCCGTGTTCCGGCCGTATTCATCGCGAATCGCGGCCGGCTCGGCTTCGATGTTGAACGCCTCGCGGGCGGCCTGCGAGCTGATCAGGCTGTAGGCCCGGTCGTAGAAGGTGTTCATGGCCGCCAGCCCATCGGCTTTCTCCTTCTTATTGAAGTGCTCGTTGACGGCGGCCAGCATGTTCTTGCGGGTGGTGAACCGCGAGTCGTCGACCCCGCCGGGAAGGCCCAGGTCCTGGACCTTGAAACCCCCCGCCGCCGGGTCGCTCCCCAGGCTGAAGGGCGAGAACGCGCTGCTCAGGTAGCCCGTGCCGGCGTAGACGTTCGGCAGGCCGGGGATGCAGACGTACGGCGGCAGATTGTTCCGCGGGCCGAACTCGTGGCTGATGACGCTCCCCATGCTCGGGAACTGCAACGCCGGGCTGGGGCGATACCCGGTGAACATGTTGTGCGTCCCGCGCTCGTGAGCCGCTTCGCCGTGCGTCATCGAACGGATGACGGTCAGCTTGTCGGCACAGGCGGCGGTTTTAGGGAGCGTTTCCCCGAACTTCTCGCCAGGAATCTTCGTATCGATCTGCCGCATTTCGCCGCGATATTCGATGGGGGCGAAAGGCTTGGGGTCGAAGGATTCCTGATGGGCCATGCCGCCCGGCAGATAAATGTGGATGACCGAACTGGCCGTCCCCTTGAAGTGCTCGTAATTCTTCTGCTCGCCCCGCGCTTCGCGCAGGCGGAGCAGGTCGGGAAGGGTCAGGCTGCCGATGCCGGCGAGGGCCCCGACCGTCAGGAAATTGCGGCGGGAGACCTTCCTGAAATGGGAGGGATCGTCTTGCCAGGTTCCGGTGATCGTCTTGGAGGTCTGGTCCATAGGGGCTCTCATTCCATGCTGGTGGGGAACTTGGTTTGACGGTCGGCTGGCCGACAACCGCCGAGTACAGGGTCGTTCACTACAATTGCGACAATCACACGCGTGGTTTCGCTGGTCCGAGGTGCGAGCAACAATCTCGGGATCAGCAACTCGGTATCAGGCAGGAACGCAGCAGGTTCGCGGGTTCTACTGGTGCCAGTTCCGCGAGGCGCTTCGCAACGGGCAGGACGTTTTCGGGCGGGACAATACTTCGCAGGCAAAAAAACGCATGAATGATTCTACATACGATAACCATTGCTCCGGTCGCGGGTCAAGGATCAGGGTCGAAAAAATCGGGGCTGGGTCAGTTTGGCTCCAGCACCCCGGCTGCTGCGGAGCAGCCGGGGTGCCTCTCGCGAAACTGACCACCCCCGACCACTTTGTTGCAGTCTGAGCATCTAAACCACCCCCAATGAACGGATGTGCGATGAGACATTTGCCGGCCAGACCTTTCGCAAAATGTCTCGCGCGCCGCTATTCTTCCGCAATGCGCACTTCGATCATCATCCCCACGCTGAACGAGGCGGAGCGAATCGGCGCGGCGATCGAAAAGGCGCGGCTCGTCAATCCGGCGGAGATCGTCGTCGTGGACGGGGGGAGCAACGATGGAACCCTCGCCGCGGCGTCACCTGCTGACCAGGTGCTCACGGCTCCGCGCGGCCGGGCCGCACAGCAGAACGCCGCAGCCGCCGCCTGCTCCGGAGACGTGTTCCTCTTCCTTCACGCCGATTGCTGGCTGGAACCCGGGAGCCTCGAGCAGATCAGCCGGACTCTGGCCGATCCGCATTGCGTCGGAGGCTGCTTCCGGCAACAGATCGACGCGGCTGGGCGCCGTTTCCGCTGGCTGGAATGCGGGAACGCCTGGCGGGTT
>JBLMWR010000460.1:0-12452 GCA_050257335.1 Deltaproteobacteria bacterium
GTCCTGGCCGCGCTCGGCCTGGTGATGTACCTGGGGGCCGGGCCGGCCGAGGAAGCCCTTCTCTCGGGCAAGGTTTTTTCCAGCGACGAGCTGAAGAGCGCCGAGGCGGCCCTGCGGAAGGAAAACCTCACGCAATACCGTGTCGCCGGACAGCGGATTCTCGTTCCCCAAACGGAAGTCACGCGATACAACGCCGCCCTGGCCGCCGGCGACGGCGTTCCGGAGTTCGGCGACGACCTCGCCAGGGCGCTCGAGACGAACCCCTTCCTGGGGATCGGCGAACCCCAGCGCCGGGATCGGGTGGACCTCGGCAAGGCGCGGGAGCTGGTCAAGATCATGAAGGCGATCCCGTTCGTCGAGGATGCCCGGCTGATCCCGCAGCGCCCGCGTCAGCGGGGTTTCAACCGCGAATCGAAGATGACCGCCACTTTGGGGATCCGGCTGCGCGGGGGGCGGGAACTGACCGGCGACGTTGCCCAGTCGCTCCGGCAGACCGTTGCCGGCGGGTTCGACATGGCCCCCGCCGACGTTACCGTCGTGGACATGAAGACCGGAATGGCCGCGCGCGTGCCCGATCCGAACGACGCCTCCAACACGGGGTACGTCGAAGCCGTCCGCAATTTCACGGCGATATACCAGCAGACGATTGCCGATGCCCTGCATTACATCCCCAACGTCCTGGTCTCCGTCAACGTCGATCTCGATGTGCTCATGGGGATCCGCGACGCGGTGAAACCGCTTGCCGGGTTGACTCCGAAATCGGTTCAGGTCGCCGTGGCCATCCCCAAAGACTACTACCACGACATGGCCCTCAAGCGAGGGGGCGACAAGGCGGAAAAGTCCGCCTTCCAGGCGAAGGTTGCGAAGTTGAAGACCGAGACGGAACGGGACGTCCGTGAGAAGGTCGCCAGCCTGATCCCTCGCCCTGCCGGCGGAACGGCGGCCGATATGATCAACGTCAGTTCGTACGACCGGCTCGAGACCGTCGAAGCCCCGGTCGCAATTTCGCCGGAGACCCGCGTTCGCGAGGCGGCGACGCAATGGGGAGGACCGGCCGGTCTGGCCCTGTGCGTCCTGGGGGTCCTGTGGATGCTCAACCGCAGTACGAAACTCGCTCCGGAAGAGCCGGCCGAAGCGACGGCCGGAGAGCAGCCTGCCGCCAAAGCAACCGCGGCCCAGGGGGCACTCGAGGGGGACGACAAAGGTCGAACTCCGCGGGAACCGACGAAGCGCGACAAGCCGCCGACGCCGATGAACGGCGACCCCGTGACGGCCGCCGCAGAGATCGGCGGGGGGATGGAGAGCGCTCACGACCTTCTGGAACCGTCGCTGGGGAGGGAGAAGGCCGGCGCCGTTCTCGAGACTGTCGAGCAATCGATGAGGGCCGTCCCCTTTGGTTTTCTGCGTGATGCCGGCCCGGAAAACCTGCTGAGCCTCGTCGTCGAAGAACACCCGCAGACGATCGCGCTGATTCTATCGCACATCCCGGCGGGGCTGGCGGCGCAGGTCCTGTCGGGGCTCCCCTCGATCAAACAGCTCGAGGTCGTACGCCGCATCGCCACAATGGAACAGACCAGTCCCGAAGTCGTCCAGGAAGTCGAAAAGAGCCTTGAACGACGGATGACCTCGACCTTCAACAGGCGGTTTGAGAAGGCGGAGGGGAGCTCGTCGCTCGCGCAGATGCTGAACGTGACCGACCGCATGGCGAACGGTTCGATTCTCGAAAGCCTGGAAAAGGAAAGCCCCGAGCTGTTCGACAAGATCCGGCGGCTGATGTTCGTATTCGACGACCTGGTGAAGCTCGACGACCAGTCGCTCGATCCGCTGCTCGAGGAGGTGGAGAACGCCCAATGGGCGCTGGCCCTCAAGGGAGCGTCGGAGTCGCTCAAAGGGAAGATCATGAGAAACCTTTCGCGGGAAGACGCCGCCATGCTGGACGAGGAAATCCAGTACCTCGGACCCGTTCGCGTGAGCGACGTCGAAGCGGCGCAGCAGGCGATCGTCGATACCGTTCGCCGGCTCGAAGATGCGGGAGAAATCGTCGTCAGCGCCGCCGCCGCAGAGCGCCTGTTTGCCTGAAAGACCGCCAGCCCCCGGACCATGCCCATCCACGATTCCACACGTCTGATCAAGGCCCAGGTCGCCCGCAAACTCGGAGGCTCGGCGGCGTTCAACTTCGACGATCTGCGACGGCAATGCGAAGAATACATCGACGGCGCCCGCCGGCAGGGACAGCAGTTGCTCGCCCAGGCCGGCGCCGAGGCCGACGAAATCCGCCGCCGGGCGCATGCCGAAGGGGTCGCCCTCGGCCGGCGCGACGCACTGGATTCCGCCCGGCCGTTCGTCGAGGCCCGGGTTGCGGAACTGGTCGCCCGCGAGACGCAGCAGCAATTGCGCACCGTCCTTCCCGCATTTCAGGCTGCGGCGGAAGCCCTGCACGTCGAGCGCGACCGATGGGTCGCGGCATGGGAAGCGGCGGCCGTGAAGCTGAGTGCGGCGATCGCCGGCAGGATCCTCCGCCACGAATTGTCGCGCCGCCCCGAACTGGCCCTGCCGATCATC
Organism: Deltaproteobacteria bacterium; assembly: GCA_050257335.1. Classification (GTDB taxonomy): domain Bacteria; phylum Planctomycetota; class Planctomycetia; order Planctomycetales; family Planctomycetaceae; genus JACQFH01. Next base: position 2,563 of record JBLMWR010000460.1, read on the forward strand.
CGCGAAGCGCTGCAACTGGCGGCCGGCCAGCCCCAGATCAGGCTGCATCTCAATCCGCACGACCTCGCGCAGCTCGAGGACTGCGGCGCCGAGGCGGTGGGCCGCCTTGCGGCGATCGGCGAGGCGACGCTGGTGCCGGATGAGACCATCGCGCGGGGAGGCTGCCTTGTCGAAACGCGGCATGGAGTCATCGACGCCCGCCTCGAAACGCAACTCGAGCGGATCACCAGTGAACTGCTCGAAGGAGCGTAATCGCCATGACCGCGCTCGCCGAACAGATCCGCCGAATCCTTCCCCTGGGGCTTTCCGGGAACGTCAGCCGGATCGTGGGGTTGACGGTCTGGGTGACCGGATTACCGGCGCCGCTGGGAGCAATCTGCGCCATCCTGCGCGAGAACGGCGCCCCCATTCAGGGTGAGGTCATCGGTTTTCGAGACGAGGAGACGCTGATTCTGCCGTACGGCGATCTCGCCGGGATTCGCCGTGGAAGCACGGTCACTCTCGTGCAGTCGTCGCCCGGAATTCGCTTGGGAGAGGGGCTGCTGGGGCGGGTTCTGGACGGCCGGGGCCGGATCGTCGACAACCGGCCCGCGCCCGCGCTCCCCCATCGCGTCGGTCTGCAGGCCGTACCCACCCCGCCCCTCGACCGTCCGCGGATCGACGCTCCGCTGGGAACGGGAATCCGCGTGATCGACGCGATGCTGACGTGCGGAGAAGGGCAGCGGCTGGGAATCTTTGCAGGGAGCGGCGTCGGGAAGAGCGTCCTCATGGGGCAGATGGCCCGCTGCAGCACGGCCGACGTCAACGTGGTCGTTCTCGTCGGCGAGCGGGGACGTGAAGTCCGCGAATTTCTCGAGAAGGACCTGGGACCGGAGGGACTGGCGCGGAGCGTGGTGGTGGCGGCCACCAGCGACGAACCGGCCCTCATTCGCCTGCGGGCCGCTTACGTCGGGACCGCGATCGCCGAGTACTTCCGCGACACCGGCCGCGACGTCCTGCTGATGATGGACAGCGTGACGCGTTTCGCCCTGGCGCAGCGCGAGATCGGGCTGGCGGCCGGAGAGCCCCCCGCCACTCGGGGTTATCCTCCCAGCGTTTTCGCGCTCTTGCCGGGGTTGCTCGAGCGCAGCGGAAAAACCGACCGGGGAAGCATTACCGGGTTCTACACCGTGCTCGTGGAAGGCGATGACGCCAACGAGCCGGTTTCCGACACGGTGCGCGGCATTCTCGACGGGCACATCGTCCTCTCGCGGAAGCTGGCGCACCAGGCGCACTGGCCGGCGATCGACGTCCTGTCGAGCATCAGCCGGTCGATGCCCGACGTCGCCAGCGACGAACACCGCCGGAACGCCGACAGCATCCGACAGCTTCTGGCCGCCTGGCAGGGGGCCCAGGACCTGATTTCCATCGGCGCTTACCAGGCCGGATCGAATCCGCTGGTCGACGCGGCCGTCAAAATGCGGGACGAGACGCTGAAATTCCTGCGACAGGGGATGCACGAGCAGGTCGCGTTCCCGTCCGCCGTCGCCGCCCTCGCGAAACTCGCCCGGATGCGGCACACGATCGCCGGGGAACCTTCTTCCAAGTGAAATCATCCGGCGACAAATCGTGAGCTGATCGCGTGAAGACGTTTCTCTTCAAACTCGAACCCCTGTTGAAGCTGCGCAAGAACGAGCGCGACATCCGCCAGCAGTCGCTGGCGTGCCTTCTGCGCCTCGACGGCGAGCTTGCCGGTCGCCGCCGGCAGATCTCCGCCAGGCGCGATGTGCAGATCGAAGAATTGAGGGCGCTGAACACCGGCGGGAACGTTATCGACATCGATGCCAGCACGGCGCGCCGCGATTACGCGGTGCGACTTGCCGCGACCATGGGCGAAATCGACATCCAGCGTACGGCGCTGGCGCCAAAAATCGACGAGTGCCGACTGGCCCTGGTCCGCGCCGATCAGGCGGTCAAATCGCTGGAAAAACTGGCGGAGAAACAGCAGGCCGAATTCGCTTTCCAGCAGGAACGCCTCGAATCCCGCGCCCTCGAAGAGACCTGGCAGGCCAATCATTGCGCGGAGCGCGACCCTTAATTGTCGTCATCCCGGTCCTCCGAGACGATGTCCGAGGAGTCTGTGCCGGCAAGCTGGCGATACTGGGCGGGCCGGCGGTACGGGGCAATTCCGCGGGAATCATCGCATTGACGAGTTTTCCGAAGAATCGTATATAGCACCCTCCCATTCGAGGAATTCTTGTGGCCAACGACAACGACGACCTGCTCGCCCAGGCAGAGATCGAGACCCTGCTGGAACGCGCCGCCGCCGATCTGGCTGCCGCCGTTGCGCCAGTCAGCCGGTCGCCCGGCCGCCTGGCCGATCCGGCGGCGGGGGCCAAACCGTTCGACTTCCAGCCGTTCGACGAAAGCCCCACGTCCGACCGTTCCGGCGAACCGAGTAACCTCGAAGAGGCCCAGTTCGATCTGCGAATCGAGCTGGGCCGCACCGAATTGCCCGGGGAAGAGATCCTCAAACTTCGCGAAGGTTCGGTGGTCACGCTCGATACGCTGGCCGGAGACCCGGTGGATATTCTGGCGAACGGCCGGCTGATCGCGCGCGGCGAAGTGCTCGTGCTCAACGACAATTTCTGCGTCCGGATCGCCGAGATCCTCGCTCCGGCCCTGGAATAGAAAGGATTGCCATGTGCCGCCGGGCCCTGATGCTGGCAACGGTCTGCGGACTGTTCCTTGGCGCCGCGGCACGGGCCTCCGATGCCACCAGCCGGGACTCGCGCCTGCTCCCCCCGCGCGGTGCCGATCCCGCGCTGCAAAATGAGGGAAAGCCGGCGGTACGCGGCAGCCAGCGAAACCGCCCGGCAGGCGACGGCTGGCTGACGACGTTAGGGAGTCTGGCGGCGGTGCTGGCGTTCGTCTTCCTGGCTGCAAAGGTGCTTAAACGGAACGTACCGGCCGCGCAGAAAACCCTCCCCGTCGAGGTCGTGCAGGTGCTGGGGCGCAAGGCGCTCGACTACCAGCACACGATTCATCTGGTTCGCTTCGGGTCGAAAATGCTCATGCTGGGGACGTCGCAGGAGGGAATGCGGACGCTGTCCGAGATTACCGATCCAGTGGAAATCGATTGCCTGGCAGGCTTGTGCAAGCCGAGCGAACCGCCATCGGTGGCCGGGACGTTCAGCCAGTTGTTGCAGAGGTTTCAGAGTCCCGAAGCCGCCCCGCCAGAAGCAGATTCGGCAACCGGTCGGGAGGCGGAAGCGGAAGCCGCATCGCCGGTGGAATCGGATCCGGACCCGGCGATTCTGCAACTTGAGCGGCGTCTGCGACGCTCGGCGCATGCCGTTCCCAGTGATGGGGGCCGTGGTCCCTCGACGGAGGCCGCCGGATGAAAAGCGTGCTTGAATTTCTGTGCCGCGAGCCGGTGTGGCGTCGGATGGGCTTCCAGGCCTGTGCGTCACGTTTCGCACGGGCGTGGAGGCCCATGATGCATGCGAAATCGCAGAGTGCATCAGGTGGTCGCGGGGCGCTGTCCGGGGTCGTCTGGGTGGGGCTGGCGCTCAGTTGTCTGTTGTTCTGCGCCCGGGGTCTGCTGGCGGAGACGCAAAAGAGCCCGAAGGCCGCCGGGCGGGCCCTTTCGAATGCCGGCGCCTGGGCCGCCCCGGGCGAGTCGCATCCCGATGGCCGCGGGCCGCGCGTCCCGGCGTTTCGTCGCGTCGAGCCGACGGTCGAAAAGACCGACGCTGCGTCGGGCGGCCTGCCGGCGTTTCCCGCAGGACTTCAACCGGAGCAGCTTGTGGCGCCCGGGGGATTGAGTTCGACGATCAACCTGATGGCGGTCCTTACCGTCTTGAGCCTCGCACCATCGATTCTGATCATGACGACCTGTTTCGTCAGGTTCATTATTGTGATGAGTCTGTTGCGCCAGGCGCTGGGAACGCAGCAGCTTCCGCCGAACCAGGTCCTGATCACGCTGTGCCTGTTTCTCACCTTCATGGTGATGGCCCCCGTTTGGCAGCAGAGCTACGACCAGGGGATCAAGCCCTACACCGCCCCCGAACCCGACCAGCCGCCCCCCACGCTGGCCCAGACGCTTGATAACACGGCCCGGCCGATTCGTGAGTTCATGATCAACCAGATCAAGGCCGCGGGGAACACCGATACCGTCTGGATGTTTCTCGAGTATCAATACCCGGAAACCGCTTCCGGGGAGGGGCGAAGCCGGGCGCTGCCGACCGAATGGGACGAAGTTTCCCTTCCCACCCTGCTGTCGGCGTACATGCTGAGTGAACTGAAAGTGGCGTTCGTCATCGGTTTCCAGATCTTCCTGCCGTTTCTCGTCATCGACATGGTTGTCTCCACGGTGCTGATGAGCATGGGGATGATGATGCTTACGCCGACGCTCGTCTCGTTTCCCTTCAAGCTGCTGCTGTTCGTGCTGATCGATGGCTGGGCGCGAATTGTCGGGATGTTGCTGGCCAGCGTGCAGGGGTAGCATGGGCTTCCAAGCCCGTGAGTGTTTTCGGAATGCGTGCGGGGAAGGTGAGCCGCGGAGTGAAGGAGTGGGGGAGAAGAGGAGTGGGGGAGTGACGGGGGCCAGGGGGGCCTTTCAGGCCGTGCGGCGTTTCAAATCCGAAATCCCAAATCCGAAATCCCTGTCATGGACGTCGAAACCGCCGTTGATCTGGTTCGTGGCGCAACGTACCTGGCGCTCTTGGTCGGCGCTCCGGTTCTGATCGTTTCGATCGTCGTCGGGCTGGTCATCAGCGTCCTGCAGGCGGTGACCCAGATCCAAGAACAGACCCTGAATTTCGTCCCTAAAATCGTGGTGATGTCGTTTACCATGCTGCTTGTACTTCCGTGGGCGATCGAGCGCATCGTGGAATACGCCACCGCACTGATCCACGACATTCCCTCGACGTTCTGAGCGCCTTCCCGGGGTCCCGCCGCCGTGAATTTTCTTCCGCCCGACATCCTCTCTGATGCATTCGCTCCTTGCGACCTCGCGCCGCTCGTGCGCGGAGCGACCGGCGCGTTCGTCGCCTTCACGCTGGTCGCTGCGCGGATCGGCGGCATGGTGCTCCTCGGCCCGGTCTTCGGGCATCCCCACATCCCCGTGCGGATCCGCCTGTTTCTGGTGCTGGCGATGTCGATGGTGATCACGCCGGTGCTTCTGGGAAGTGACCAGCGGCGGACGTTTAATCTCCTCGACCGCGACCACGATCACGTTTTGATGCGGGACGAAGTGCCGGTGTCGCTTGTACCGCAGTTCGAGGATCTCATCCGCCGCTCGGGAAAGCGCAGCGATGAGGGATTGGCGGCGGGCGAATTTCATCTCTCCCTGCCTCTCCCGGACGCCGTGATCGAATACGCGTCGCTGGCGCTCGTCGAATTCGGTCTGGGAGTCGCGCTGGGGCTGGGCGTCATGACGATCGTGTCGGGGCTGCAAATGGCAGGGAACCTGGTCGATGCGCAGATCGGCCTCTCCCTGGGAAGCGTCTTCAATCCGGAGTTCGAAACCGAGACATCCCCGTCGGGCGAACTGCTCCATCGACTGGGGCTGGTCGTGTTTCTCGTCGCAGGCGGGCATCACCTGATTGTTTCGGCCCTCCTCGACACGTTTCAGTCGCTGCCGGTTGGATTCGCATGGGTCTCTCCTCCGGCGATCGAGCTTCTCGTCGGCCTGGTGCACCAGTCGCTGGTCCTGGCGGTGCAGATCGCCGCCCCGGTGATGGGGCTGATGGCCGTCGTCGGAGTGGCCATGGGAATTCTCGGGCGCACAATTCCCCAGCTTAATGTGCTGGTCGTGGGACTCCCGGTCCGCACCCTGGTTGGGCTCTTGATCGTGGGACTGGCCGTCCCGGAAATCGCCGAGATCCTGGCGAGTGTTCTTCCGGACGGGATTCGACAGTTGAGGGATGTATTGATGGGGCATGGCTGAAGATCTCGAACAGGGCGACAGAACTGAGCAGCCGACGGAGCGCCGCCGGAGGGAGGTGCGCGAGCGCGGGCACGTCGCGCGCTCCGTCGATCTGAACGTCGCCGTCTCGGTGCTCGCCTCCGCCGGCGTGCTGTACTTTTTCGGCGAAAAACTTTCGCTGGCGATGGCGGACGTCTTGCGCAGTTCGCTCTCGGCACGCGCATGGACCGACATCGACATCGGTCTGCTGGCGGCGGAATTCTGGAACCTGGCGCGAGCCGTCGCCGCAGCGCTGCTCCCCGTGCTCGCGCTGGCGGTCGCATCGGCGGTCCTCGTCAACGCCCTGCAAGTGGGGTTTTTCGTGACGACCGAGCCGCTCGTTCCTGATTTCGACCGGATCAATCCGCTCGCCGGGGCGCGGCGGCTCGTGTCGCTGCAGAGCACGGCAAGGCTTTTGGGCAGTCTGCTCAAGCTCGTGGTGTGTTGCGCCATCGTCATGGGGTTCGTGACGGGCCGGCTTCCCGAGTTCCTGCGGACGCTCGATGCCGATACGGCGGCATTCTGCCGGCAGACCGGGAGCTGGCTGGTGTCGCTGTCGTTTCAACTGGCGCTGGCGCTGGTCGTTCTGGCCGGGCTCGACTACGGCTTTCAGCTCTGGAAGTTCGAGCAGGACATCAAAATGACCAGGCAGGAGGTTCGCGACGAATTGCGGCACATGGAAGGAGACCCGCACATTCGGAATCGCCGGCGCGAGGCGCATCGCAAGCTGTTGACCGCCCGGCAAGTGCAGCAGACGAAAAACGCCGACGTGGTCGTCATCAGCCCGAACGAAGTCGCCGTGGCGATCAAATACGACGCCGGAACGATGGACGTTCCGCTCGTGCTGGCCCGGGGGGAGGGTTCACTGGCGGAGCGGATTCGCAGTGCGGCGTTTGAAAATCGCATCCCGATCGTCGAAAAGAAGTTGCTGGCCCGGGCGCTGCACCGCGCGGTCAGGGAGGGGCAGAAGATTCCTGCCGAGCTGTATGAAGCCGCCGCCGGGATTCTGGCGGACGTCAAGAGGCATGCGAAAAAGGAGATGAAGCGGGCGTGATCGGGCGCGCCGTTTCCCGCGAAGTCTTCCCACGGCGACACTGACGACATAAACTCATTACTCGGACACCAGCCTGCGCACTACGAGACCATCCATGGACCAGCTCAAGTCCCTGATCCGGACGATCCCCGATTTCCCCAAACCCGGCATTCAGTTTCGCGACATCACGACGCTGCTTCAGGATCCGTGGGGTTTCAAGCGGGCCATTGACGAATTCGTCACGCATTACCGGTACTCCCCCGTCGACAAGGTCATCGCCATCGAATCGCGGGGATTCGTGGTCGGAGGGGCGCTGGCCCATCACCTCAATTGCGGAATGGTGATGGCCCGCAAAAAGGGGAAGCTTCCCTGGAAAGTCGAGCGCCAGGAGTATCAGCTCGAGTACGGAACCGACTGCATTGAGATTCACCAGGACGCCATCAAGCCCGGCGATCGATGTCTCGTCGTCGACGACCTGCTGGCCACCGGCGGGACGTGCCAGGCGACGTGCCAGCTCGTCGAGCGGCTGGGGGGAAAGGTCGTGGGGTGCGCGTTCATCATCGAGCTGCGCGGCCTCGCGGGCCGCCGCCGTCTCACCGGCCGCGACGTTCACGTGCTCGTCTCCTACGAAGGCGAATGACCGCGGTACGCGGCCGCCCGAGTTCGCGTGTCTCACGTACTGAACGTCGAAGCTCGCGGCGGGCGGGCGGCGTCAGCCGGCCGGTTGGTGCATGTGCCTCGATTCGCCGCTGCTGGCCAGTCCCGTCGCGAACCTGCTGCGCCGCTGGCGTGTCATTGGTGCATGAAACTCTCTGCGCTGCAACACGACCACGATTATTGCCTGCAGAAGGGGGCCGAACTGCTCAAATGCCCGGTCCGCGCCGTGAGTCTGGAGTGGGAGGTCGAGCAACTGTTGCGCAAGCACCTGCGCCTCGAAACGCGGCAGGGATGGAGCTCGGAGCACCCGTTTTTGGCGTTCACGAACGGGCCGAAGGGACAGCGGCTCGAGTTCGGACTGGAACGCTACGGCCTCGAAATTGAGGGAACGCCCGTCCCCCTCGCGCGGGTCGTCGCTCCCTCGCCAAACCATTTCCTGTGGAAGTGGTACCAGTTCTGGGCGGTCCCCGTGGAACATCACCGGCGCCTCTACCGTTTTCTCCGCCGGATCGAACGCAGCTCGTTCGACGTGATCGTTCCCATCATGCGCGACGGCGACCGCCGCCGGCTGTGGAATCAGACGATCGGATTTCTCACCCGCGGCCGGCAGGAGCTGCGGAAGTACGGCGTTCCGCAGAAGCGGGGCATTCTGCTCCTCGGGACGCCGGGCAACGGCAAGACCATGGCCTGTCGCTGGCTGCTCTCGCTGTGCCATCAGCGCGGGCTGCGCTGGCGGAGCGTTGCGGCCGAGGAACTCGCCGGCGCCAGGGAGATGGGTTCTGTCCGCGAGCTGTTCGAGCTGGACGGGCCGGGGATCATCCTCTTCGACGATCTCGATCAGGCGCTGCGCGAGGGCGACGGCAATCCCGCGGATCGTTCCACGTTCCTCACCGAGCTCGACGGGCTCCATCCGCGCGAAGGGGTCGTGTACCTGTTCACTTCGAACGCCCGCGTCGGCGAGCTTGACCCCGCCTTTCGCCGCCCGGGACGGATCGACCTGTTCGTCCAGTTTCCGCGTCCCGACGCCGAGCTGCGGCGGCGCTTCGTCGCCGAACGCTGGCATGCCGACATCGCCGGCGCTATTGACCTCGACGACGTCGTACGCGCCACCGAAGGCCTGAGCTTCGCCGAGATGGACGAGGTCAAGAAGCTGCTCGTCCTGCGATTTCTGGAGACCGGAGCCTGGGACTGGGAAGCCGCGTGGTCGGCCTACCGCGATGGGCACGGCGTCGGCAAAACGACGCAGCGAATCGGATTCCACTCGCCCCCCCTGCGCGGCCGAAGCGGCCGGGAGCTGACGATCACCGCGAACAGCGCCTCGTAGGATGGGCTTCCAGGCCCGCGCCGCAGTAAGTCAGGCCGACAGCCGTCTGGATTCGGACGTACGCGCCGGCATTCCGCCGGGGACGTTCGGCGCCGCATTGCTGTCAGGCTGAAAGCCCGACGTACGGTGCCTACATCTGCGGCACCAGTTCCGGCTCGCGCGCCTCGCCGACCGGCGCGAATTCGCCGAGCGGCTCGCCGCAAGGCACGGTCGCGCCGTGCTTGCGGAACTTGAGATAGATCGCCGTTCCGATGCCGCCAAACACCATCGCCGGCATCCCCAGCATGAAGAGGATGCTGTACATGTACGCGTGCGGGAGCAGGTCTTCTTCGGCGATCGACTGGCTGCACATTGGGCAGGCGTGGGCCGTCGGGGCCAGCAGAACGAACCCGCAAACGGCCAGGCAAAAGACAGACAAGAGTTTCGGGAGACGTCGCATGATTCGGTGTCGCCTGACTCGCACTTCACCAACCGGGCGGCTTATGCCTCCCGCTCGCCGCATTCTCTGATTTATGTTGCGGCTCAGGCCGGCGCGGCCGGCCAATGGTACAGCATGAAGTAGATTATAACTCCTGTGATCGATACGTAAAGCCAGATCGGAAACGTCGCCCGCGCCAGCCGCTTGTGCCGTTCGAACTGGTTCGTCAGGCCCCGGTAAATCGTGATCGGCGCGAGGAACGCGACGCCGAAGGCGAGCAGGATGTGTGAGAAAAGGAGCGGGAAATAGACCATTCGGATCGCGCCTTCCCCCGTAAACTTCCGCGAGCCGCTCCCCGTGTAGTGGTTCAACTGGAAGTGGTAGACCAGGTAGCATGCCAGAAACATCGCCGAAACGCCGAATGCCGTCAGCATCACCGCCTTATGTGCACGCGGCTTCCCGCCCTTGATCAACGTCCAGCCGGCGATCAGCAGCACCGTCGCCAGGG
>JBLMWR010000461.1:0-4023 GCA_050257335.1 Deltaproteobacteria bacterium
TGCCACGATTCGCCGTATCACAGCACGAAGCAGCGCGATCTGTTTTCGCTGGCCGCCATGCTGGCCCGCAAGAGCGTCGCGGTTCCGAAGACGAGCACCGTCTCGCCCGGCTTTTTCGAAAAAAACAAGGCCCGCGAGTCGCTGATCCAGGTCACCCTGCCGCCGGGCGAACCCGTCGCCGCAGACTGGCCGTTCGCCGGCGCGATCGTCAGCCTCGACGAGGACTCGCTGGCAGCGCTCGTCCACAAGTCTGACGACCCGCGCGAGCGCCTGGCGGCGTACTTCACCGCTCCGCAGAACGAACGCTTCGCGCAAGTCGCCGTGAATCGCCTCTGGAAGCGGCTTATCGGCGCCGGCATCGTCGAACCGGCGCACGACTGGGAAGGGCGCATCGCCAGTCACCCGCAACTGCTCGCCTGGCTGGCGCACGAGCTCGTCGCCCATGCTTATGACGCCAGGCACGTGATCAGGCTGATCCTCACCTCGCAGGTCTATCAGCGGGCCGGGACGGGGCGGAACCTCGCCGCGCCCCCCGAAAAGCGTTTCTTCGCCGCTCCCGAGCGCCGCCGTCTGACCGCCGAGCAGATCGTCGATTCGCTCTTCGAAGCGGCCGGCCGGAAGATCGACGTCGAGGAAATCACGTTTGACCCGGAGGCCCGGCGTCCGGCCAGCTCGATGATCAATCTCGGCGCTCCGAGACGTGCGTGGATGTTCGCGACGCTCTCGAACGAGCGCGATCGTCCGAGTCTGAGTCTGCCCCGCGCGCAGGCCGTTACCGACGTGCTGGAGGCATTCGGATGGACCGGTTCCCGCCAGAACCCGCGCACCGACCGCGAGAGCGATCCGGCCGTCCTGCAGCCCGGCGTGCTGGCCAACGGCACCGTGGTGAGCTGGGTGAGCCGCGCGTCGGCCGGCAGCGAGCTGGCCCGGCTCGCGGTTGACGCCCGTTCCCCCGAAGACCTGGTCGATGCGGTGTTCCTGCGCTTCTTGAGCCGGTTCCCGAATGCCGGCGAGCGAGCGATTTACGCGCGCGCGCTTGCGGCCGGCTTCGCCGACCGGCTGTTGCCGCTCTCCGAGGTTCAGATTGCCGCTCCGCCGCCGCCGCTGGGGCGAGTGTCGTGGTCGAATCATCTCGCACCCGAGGCGACCAGCGTCCAGTTGGAAATGGAGCGCCGGGCGCGTGCCGGAGATCGTCCCGATCCGCGCCTGCGACCCGCGTGGCGGGAAGTGTACGAAGATTTCGTCTGGTCGATCATCAACACCCCCGAATTCGTCTGGCTGCCGTAACACGCCATGAACACGCCCCGCATCCCCCGCCGCGACATGCTCGCCCTTACCGTCGCCGGCGGCCTGGCATGCGCCGCCCGCCGGGCCCGCGCCGAAGACTCCGCCCCGCCGGAGACCAGGGGCCGGGCCGAACATTGCATTTCGATCTGGCTCGGCGGCGGAATGGGACAGATCGACACGTTCGATCCCAAACGCCGCGGCGATCCGCAGAAAAAAATTGCGGGCTCGTACTACGACAGCATCGAGACCGCGGTCCCCGGCGTGCGGCTTTGCGAACATTTCCCGCAGCTTGCGCCTCTCATGGATCGCGTCACCGCCGTCCGCACGGTGCATCACGAAGTCATCGACGAACACGCGGCCGCGGTCAATCGGATGCACACGGGCCGTCCGGTCAGCGGCACCGTGATCTATCCGTCGCTGGGTTCGGTGATCGCCCATGAACGGGGGGCGGCGGCCGAAGGGGCGCCGGCGTACGTGTTGATCGGCTATCCCAACGTCACGCGCGGCCCCGGATTCCTCGGTTCGCGCGACGGCTATCTCTATTTGACCGACACCACGCACGGACCGGCCGGCCTGTCGCGTCCCGACGGGATTGGCGACGATCGGCAGGCGCGCCGCGAGGCCTTTTTGAGCAAAATGCGCGACCAGGCGCGGGCCCGGCTCGGCGACGACGCCCGGCTCCGCGATTATGACGCCGTGATTGCCCAAAGCCTGAAGCTGAGCGGCCCCGAATTCAACCGCGTCTTCAAGTTGGATGAAGAAAAAGCCGAGCTCCGTAATGGCTACGGGGGCGAATTCGGGCAGCGCTGCCTGCTCGCCCGGCGCCTCGTCGAACGGGGTACGCGCTTCATCGAGGTTTCGCATAACCTCAATTTTCTCAACGGCACCGGCTGGGACGTGCACAACGCCGGCATTCAGAAACAGCACGAACTGATCCGCGAGCTCGACCAGGCGGTGGCCGCCCTGATCGGCGACCTCGAAAACCGCAGGCTTCTGGACAAAACGCTGATCGTCATCACCACCGAGTTCGGCCGTCCCCCGGAATTCGACGGGGGCGGCGGGCGCGGACATCACTCGCAGGCGTTTTCGTGCGTTCTGGCCGGCGGCGGCTTGCGTCATCGGGGCTCCTGGGGCGAGACCGACGAGCTCGCCCGCAAGCCGGTCCGCGACCCGGTGAGCGTCCCCGACCTCTTCGCCACGGTTCACGCCGCGCTGGGCATCGACCCGGCCAAGAACCTGTATAACGGCGACCGCCCGGTTCCGATCACCGACCTCGGGCAGCCGATCGCGGCGCTCTTTTCCTAGTGCTTTGTCAAAGATAAAAGTTAGGTTGCAGCCGCGCTCGCCAGAGCGTGGGAAAGCATCGAATACAGACTCATCCCCCACGCTCTGTCGAGCGTGGCGACCTGAAAATCAGGGTTTGACAAAGTACTGGTGTTTCGTCACCGGTTGATTTTCGGGTTGCGCAGCGCGGTGAGCGAGCCGAACTTTCCTCCAGGACTTCATGGTCTCGATGCCCGCCACCCGAATATCAGAGAGTGACGGAGTACGAGGAGCTTACGGGGTACGAGGGGCTTACGGAATTTCGATCACCACCTTGCCGAGCTGCTTGCGGTCTTCGAGGTACTGGTGGGCGTCGCGGAGCTTTTCCAGCGGGAAGGTGCGGTCGACGACGGGGTGCAGGAGCTTGCGGTCGAGCAGCCTCAGGACCTGGTCCAGCTCGCCGCGCGTTCCCATGAAGGCGCCGATGACTTCGATCTCGCGGATGAAAAAGAACCGCAGATCGATTTCGACCTTCGGTCCGGTCGTGGCGCCGCAGGTGACGAGCCGGCCGCCGTGCGCCAGGCACTTGAGCGAGTCTTTCCAAACCGCCTGGCCGACGTGCTCGATGACGATGTCAACTCCGCGGCCGTGCGTCTCCTTCCTGACGACCTCGGCGAAGTTCTGCGTGTTGTAATCGACCACGACGTCGGCCCCCAGGTCGCGGGCGAGCTTCTGCTTGGCGGCGTTACCCGCCGTGGTGAATACGCGGGCGCCGGCGAGCTTCGCGATCTGGATCGCCGCCGATCCGACTCCGCTGGCGGCTCCCTGCACGAGCACGTCATCCCCCGGCCGGATCCGGCCGTGCCGGTGCAGCATGCTCCAGGCCGTCAGAAAAGTCAGCGGCGCCGCGGCCCATTCCACGAGCGACCACGAATCGCTCAAGGGAATGATGTGCCGGAAGTGCGCCGCCGCGAATTCGCAGAAGCCTCCCTGCGAATGTTCCCCGGGAATGCAGAACTCGGGGCACGCCGGATCGTTGCCGCAGCGGCAGGCGGCGCAATGCCCGCACCCCTGCGCCGGCGAGATCATCACCTTCTGCCCGACCGCGAGATGTTTTACGGCCGGGCCGACCTCGGCGACTTCGCCCGCGATCTCGCAGCCGCCGATATGCGGCATGGGGATCTGGATCGGCAACCCCTGCCGCGTCCACAGGTCAAGATGATTCATCCCGCAGGCACGCACGCGGACGAGGACGCCCTCGGGACCGACCGCGGGGACGGGCAAATCCATCGGCTCGAGAACCTCAGCGCCCCCATTCCGGGCAAAAGCCATGGCGCGCATCATGACCTCAATTCAGCAAATCGAATCGTGCAGGAGACGCTTCGTGGACTCTGCGTAATTCATGCGTGCAGCCTCACGGGGGCTTGGCTGCGCCTCCATCCTCCATCCTCTATCCCCCGTCCTCGACCTCTT